>CBFDAZ010000032.1:0-17338 GCA_965602825.1 uncultured bacterium | reverse complement strand
AGCGGCTTGACACCGGCTCGTGTCTGCACGGCCGCGGCCACCGTCCGCCCTTCGACCATGACCGGCGCCCACTCCCCCGGCTCCGGGGGCTCGCCGGGATCCCGACCGACGAGGAGATTCTCCGCGCAGCCGATGCTCGGGACGTCAAACAGCACGCCGATGTGAGACGCCAGGCCAAGGCCCCGCGGGTGGGCCGTTCCGTGTGCATTGAGGAGCAGCACGTCAGGATCGACCGTCAGGGCTTCCAGAACCTCGATCAGGGACGGGCCGACGGTGAACGCGAAGTACCCGGACTTGTAGGGCGCCGGCGCGGGCGATGGTGCGATCATCCTGGCCTCAACCACCTCGAGATCTTGCATGCGCATAGTGATCGCCGCTGACGCCACCTGTGTTGGCGGCTTCGTTCTCTCGATGAACAAGGCATAGACGCCGGCGACGGTCTCGATCGGTCTGTTCGGCGGCACGAGCGACACCAGGCCGGCGAGGCGCTCCTGAATGCGCACCGCCTCAGGCTCGTCAACATCGAAGGGGTGTATCCGGTCTGCCCGAACGCGCATAGCTGCAGTGCTCCCTCCGCCCAAAAATAGGACAGTCCTATTTTTTTAATGGGACTGTCCCATTTTCAAGCCTACGGGCCCAGGCCAATCAAGAGGTCGAACACCCAGTGCGCGGCCAACGAGGGCAGGAGGCTCTGGGTGCGGTGGTAGAGGTATCCGAGAAGGATGCCCCCCGGCAAGCGGATCGCGAGGCTGATCACTGGGTCGGCTCGGACGTGGCCCGCAAAGGCGAAGACGGCCGCCACCGCAACGATCGCGGTCGCCGGGCCAACGGCTCGCATCAACCGCCGTTGGACGATTCCCCGGAAGAAAACCTCTTCACCCCCGGCGATGATCAGCCACGTCAGCGCGAAGAGAGCGAGGTTCCCGGCATCATCCGGGTTCATCAAGCGCGGGTAGTGGAGACGCAACATGCGACAGACCACCATCGCCCACAGCATCGCCCCTAGCCCGGCGGCCAGGCCACCGTTGATCAGAAGGTGTGCCCGCTTCCCGAAACGGAAGCCGATCTCAGACAGGCGCGTCCCGCGCAGGAAGCGCTCGTAGAGCACCGGCAGGACGACCAGACCGAGTATCAGCGCGATGCAGTCGGGCCACGGGAAGTCGGCGAAGCGCAGGCTGGGGGCAAGCTCGGGATCGACCAGGGCGGATATCGGGGTCGCGGGGAAGACCAGTGCGAGTACGTGCCGGAGGGCAATGGTCGTGGCGGAGCCGATGACCAGGATGGCTCCCGCCTCGACGGCATCGTGCCAGCCTGACCAGGCGTCCCCTTGAGTCTTCTCGTCCAGCGCTACCCTCCAGGCACCGGCTGGCCTCCGCGCTGCGCCGGTTCGGAGACGAAGGCTGACGTCCACGTGGGTCGCTCGGGTGCCCTCTGCTGCTCGAGCATCTCCCGCCACTGTTCGTCGGTCAGACGGTTGTCCATCGGCTGGCGGAACTCATAGTAGGAGTACGTGACACCGCGGCACACGGTGGGTTCGCCGGCCACCGGGCAGATGGCGGCGATCTCCATCGGCCAGCCGACTGCCTCCTCGAGCGCCTGGCCGGCATCAAGGTTGGTGAACACATCGGCCACGATCGGCATCTCGCGGTCCATCTCCGTCTGGAAGGGATCGGTGACGTCCCAGTGGTGGGGGAAGCGTAGCATGCCTCGGTAGGTGCTGCCGATGTGCTCGATGAACTTGTACTCCTCGTCGCTCAACTCCGCTCCGGTCAGTTCCTTCTCCGACAGATCGGCCAGCCTCCCCATCACCTGACCGCCGTGCTGCAGGCTCCCAGTCAGGGCCTGGTCCTCCGGGTACCCGGCCTGCGTGAGGAGCGTGACGGTGCGCTCGAAACCGTCCTCGATGGTGCGGTAGATCTCCGGACACGGTTCCACATAGCCCTTCACGATCGGCGGCGGAGGTGGCGTCGGCCCGCCCTTGGTGGCCCCGGCCATCGCGGCCTGCATCATGGCGTAGGGCTGCTTGCTGTAGAGGATCGTGTCGTGGCGCAGCTCCGTCCATGTGCCCAGCGCCGTCTGCTGCTGCTTGAGCAGCCACGGCTTCTGCCTCATGAAGGCCGGCGCTCGGTCGTCCGGGTCAGCGAGGCAGCGCCGCACGGCATCCAGCCTGGAGTGATATAGCTCAGAGACCCACGCTTCGCCCGGCACGCCGGCCAGCCGCTTACGGGCTGCGTCCATCTCCTGGGCATAGCGCTGATACCGATCGTCACGGCCTTCGCGGACAATCTCGCTGGCCTCGGGGCTCCCGAACGCTGAGAGCAAGTCGAGTCCGAGCGGGAAACCTCGGATCACGCCGCCTGGGCTCCCCACCGCGGTGATCGGGGGCGGGGGCTCTGGCCCGGTATAGAAGCCCACACTGTCGTAGGTAAGCTGCTGGAAGACCGATGAGTCGAGCGAGAAGCGCTGCCCGAACAGGGCCAGGCCCTTGGTCTCCTCACGCCACGCATCGTCGCCGGTGCCGACGGAGTACGTGGAGAGGATCTCCGGCGGCCGAAGCTCCTTCGCCTCCTGCTGGAAGCGCTTGAGTCTCGCATCATCGGCGATTGCCCTGAGGGACGGTGGCGCTCCGTAGACACTCGCAATCGGCCCAGCGAACTCCTTGACGGTCAGGTCATCGGAGACGCCAGCGAAGAGCCGAGTCGTCTCGTAGATCCGTTCCCACACCCTCCGGGCCGGCTCCCCCTTCACCTGAGCCTCCTGCAGCGCCCGGCACAGGAGGACGGCCTGCCGGATCTGGTGCCGGGTAGTGTCCTCGGGCATCCCGCCAAACCGAGGATCGCGGCTGCCGGGCTGCACGAGGAACCGCATGCGGCCATACCACGCCATGGAGCGGAAGTAGCGCTGGAACTTCTCGGTGCGGGAGTAGTGCCCGCGTGGCTTGTACTGCGAGTAGTCCTCCCGGTAGCCGAAGAGCGGCGACCGCGCCATGCCCGCAGCGTTCTCGATCAATCGGAGCTCCCCGGCAATCTTGCCGGCCAGCTCCTTCGGCACGCCGGCCGTGTCGCCGCCTGCCAGCAGCCGCTTGCCAATGGAGAGGTAGCAGGCGCAGTCAAGAGCCGCCGCACGCACCTCTGCCGTCGGCGCGTCTTCGGAGTACGCCATCATCTGCGCCAGCAGCGCGTCGCTGAGATTCACCAGGTCGTTGTACAGGTGGGCCATCTCCAGGAAGCGGAGCGTCCAGTCAAAGACGAGGTGGGAGATGTGCAGCGCAGAGTCCGTTGTGACGAGGATCGGTTCGCGTCGCCCCTTAAGGTGGCCGTAGGCCGAGGCGACCTCCGAGTTCCACCCCAGGGGCACGACCACAAGGCCTTGCGCCGCCAGGAGGCGCTTGGCTGCTTCGTCGAGTCGGTCTACCCTCGACAGATCTACCTGCGGAATGGCGGCCGGATCGCCGGCAAGGAACGCCCGCTCCATGCTGACCGGCGCGGAGGTCGCCGCCTGGGCCGTCTGAGCCTGCGCGGTCGCTTGGGCGATGGCCGGCGGGGTCTCGGGACTGGCCTGCCTGCTCTGCCACCAGATGGACCCGGCAACGATCAATGCAGCGACCGCCAGGACGGTTGCCCTTAGACGCATCGTCGCTTGCCCTCCGCGCGCTGTCAGGTTGCCCTATGCGTACGCTCCGGGAGCCTGGTTGTTCCCTTGCTCCGCGGCCGAGCCCGCCGGCTATTCCTCCGTTCCGAGCAGGGCGTGGCGCGCTGCGGAGCGGACCTCCATGGCGTACTGGTCGTGCCGGTCGAGGCAGGTGACCTTGAGCTGGGCGATGGCCTTACGCATGGCGGAGGTCATCTCGGGTCCGGGTTTGAGGCCCAGAGCGGCATTGAAGGCTTCGTCGCACGTGGCTTCGGCCGCCTCAGTGTCGGCGCGGTAGCGTGCCCGCGCCTCCTCCGCCGACCTCGTCAACTCTGCGATGACATCCACGATCTCGCCGGCTTCGCCCGACAGGTCTGGGAGTGATAGCTCGATGATCGGGGGCATGTCAGCGTTGTCGCCGAGGATGGCGCGGCTGAGGTTGCTCTGAATCCGGGACATCTCCTGGGCGATCTCCTGCAGAACCTCGTTCGCGTCCTGGCGAATGCGATTCGAGGCCGTAGACCAAGTGTTCGACCAATCGCTCTGGATTTGGTAGAGCGTCTGCTGGTAGTCCGAGACAGCCTGACCGATCACCTGCTGGTATTCCCGGCGCGCTTCGGACGGCTCGGCAGCGGTGGCACCCAGAACAGCCGTCGCGGCGGCGATGTCGGCTGAAAGCCTCTTGCGGGCGAAGAGCATCGTCAGGTCCCGCTCCTCAGCAGCCACTTGGAGTGAGCTCTGCAGCTCAAACTGCTCGACCGCCTTGGCCCGCTGCGCGCGGGTGGAAGCCGCGCGCACGGCATCGACCAAGGCATCCATCGCTTCCTGCTCGGTCGCAGCCGTTGCAGGAGCAAGCGCCCACGACCCCAACATGATGGCAAGGAGCAACCTGAACATCGTTCATCACCTCAGTACTGGTGACCGCTGAGTCTGTTCCGGTGTTTAGTCCTGGGGACGACTGCGCCTACCGACTGGATCGGTTGCATGCTCGATATTTCAGCGTGGGGCTTCGGTTGCCTTCTGGGGTATCACCAAGTCAGGGCCCCTTCGGCACACCACTGTAGATTCGCCGGTGTCGACGGGGAACCTTGCGCGTGGCATGTTCGTCCCAAGTTCTGGGTGTGACCAACCAGTCTTGTCAGGGGAGGGCCCATCACCTATACTTGGGCCCTCCCGTCATGCTGCACGTTCTCTCAGCAACCTGGGGGCGGGGCGCAAACTGCCCTTGTCTGCCGGAAGGAGCGAGGAGATAAGATGACTCGCCTTCCCTACGCCGTTGCCATCACTGCGACCTTCGTCCTGATGGTCGCCGGTCAGGTCTGTGCTCAGCCGGGACCGCCGGGGATCAGCGTCCAGGACCGGCCTGGCGATCAGGGCGGCGTGCTGCAGGTGACCATCACCGCCTCAGCCGACGACGGCGGCGGAGCCGACAGCGTCGTTCAGTACGACGTCGAACGCCGCGAATCCGGTGGTACATGGGCGCCTCTGACAACGATCCCCGCCACCGATCAGCCGCAGTACAGCTTCGACGACACGGGCCTCACGAACGGCACGCAGTACGACTACCGAGCGACGGCCTTCGACGGCACGTTGGCCTCCTCGCCGGCCGAGGCCTCGGGCGTACCGGCGGACGACGTCCGGCCCCGGCCCGCCCGCAGGTTCACGGTGACCGATCATGCCAACGATCACGGCCAGGCCCTCGACCTGCGCTTTGTGAGATCGCTGGATGACGGCGATGGAGCGAACGATGTTATCGAATACCGTGTCGTGTGGAAAGCCGCTGGCGGCTCGTTCGCGGAGCTCGTCACGATCCCAGCCACGGGCGCGAACGCCTACAGGCATGTCCACCGGGGCCTGGCGGCGGGCACGTTGTACATATACCGCGTGAAAGCCTACGATGGCACGCGCTACTCGGCCCTGGTCGAAGCGCGCAACAGGCCGCTAGACAATCTGCCGCCGGCGCCGCCGCGCAGGCTCACCGTCAGGGATGTGGCCAACGACAATGGCGGGGCCGTCACGGTGCGGTTCCGGAATTCGAGGCATGACGGCGGCGGACCTGATGACGTCAGATCCTACAGGGTAGACCGCAAGAAGGCGGGCGGGACCTTTGCCTTCCTTAGGACCATCGACGCGACGGACGCGACGGCGTACCGCTTCGTCGACCGGGGCCTTGACAATAACACGCTCTATACGTACAAGGTCCGGGCTTACGACGGGAAGTTCTACTCGGACCCCGCTGTAGTGGGCGGCAGGGCCCTCGACAACACCCCTCCTCGCCCGCCGACCAACTTCAAGGTTGTGGTTGCCCCTAACGTGCTGGGTGGCGCCGATATCAGCTTCGACGCGTCAAGGGACGACGTGGCCGGTCACCGGGAGGTCACCCGTTACGAGATCTTCCGGAAGCTCGGTTCCGCCGACTGGCCCACGACGCCGCAGCGCACGGTGGTCGCTACGGCCGCGGCAGCCTACACCGTCCGCGACACCGGCCTGAGCGTGGGCAAGAGGTATTGGTACCGAATGCGCGCGTCGGCTCCCACGGGCAAGTCGACGTTCACGTCGATGCGGTCGATCATCGCACGGGATATGCGAGTGCCGCGCCGTCCCCGCAACCTCACCGCCAGCGACCGGCCGGATGACGACGGCCAGGCCGTTGTGCTCCGCTGGAGCCGATCGGCCGACGACTGGAGCGGGGGCTTCGTGGCCCGGTACGTTGTCTTCCGGCGGCTCACGTCGGTGTTCGACACTCCCGTCACTCGGGTCAGAACGGTGACGGCCACCGGTGCCGCGTCGTACACGATTGTGGACACCAGCTCCGCGTTGATGAACCTCCGTTCGTACACGTACTGGGTCAAGGCCGCCAACGTCAGCGGCGTTCAGTCGCCCAGCTCGAATGAGGCGACGGCTGTGCCTCAGGACAACATCATCCTGGCCGCGCCGACCAATTTCGTCGCTCAGGACCGAGCTGGCGATTCAGGTGGCGTCATACAGCTACAGTGGAACCGCTCGGCGAGCGAGGGGGGCATCGGCCCGCCTCCCCCGCCACCTTTCTCGCTCAACAGCCAGGATACCGCGCAGGCAACCGGCCTCTATGATGTCTTCCGTCGGCGCGTGGGCCTGGCCTGGCCCACAACGCCGCGCCTGACGGTTTCCACAAGCGTGACGGGCGATCCGATCGTCACGGTGGATACGGGCGTGCCGAATGGAGTTGCGTTTGAGTACAAGGTGCGCTACCGCGTGGACACGGCGGTCTCACCGTTCTCGAACACGTCAAGGGCAACCGCGGACGGAAGCTCATCGGCTTCCAGTCTTGCGGCCGGCCTTTCGGTCGAGATCGCCGAGGCTCCTGACAGCGCCGGTGTGGGAGAGTCGATCTGCGTTCGCGTCGGTGTCCAGGGGGAAGGGCTCTCCCAGGTGCGTCTGCACTGGATGCCGGCGGGCGGCGAGACGTGGCAGAAGACGGCCGCCGCCACAGGAAATGACTCGTACGAGGCCAGTTTCACCGTTGCACCGGCGGGGGTCGAGCCGGGAGCGGAAGTCCGGCTGATGGCAGTGGCCGAGGACGCCGACGAGCAAGCCAAGAGCGAGGAGGTCTCGGTCCGCATCGTCGACTGAGCCTTCCTCGATCGCCGACCACAAGGGGGCGCCTGCGAAGAACCAGCAGGCGCCCCTCTACTTGCACAGGCCGCTCGCCATCGACGTACGGGAGCGAGCGCCAGCCTATCCCGCCCTGTTCACGACGGACGTCGCGGGCAACCCGCTCTTTTGTAAAAGAGCCGGTTTCCCGCACCCTTCCGGCAGAAAACTCTAGCTCTGCGCGCCTGCTTACCACGTAGCACGCTGTCGCCCCTATCGTCCCGCTCGCGAAGCCGGAACAGACGCTGACAGGAGTCTGCCTGGTTGTTTGCGGAGCCCGAACCGAGAGTGCATCGCGGATCATGTGGCCTATCGCACTCATTGGGGGTCATGTCCTGTGACCCGCGCCGAGAAAGCCCCGCCATCGCTGACGGGGCTGGTTGCTCTTCTTGTCGTGTCTCGTCGGTGCCGTTGTCCGTCCCCGCCGTCACCCCGGTCGTTTCCCCCCCCGTCTCCCCGTCGTTGTCCCTGCCGTTTACTCAGCCGCCAGTATCTCCTCTGCCCACTCGAGGAACCGCTGCACCTGCTTCATGACCTTGTCTACCTGCGCAAAATCCAGAAGACGGCCTTCATACTGGACGGTGTTCTTGTGACGGATAACCCCGAGAAACTGTCGGGATTTGGCAGCAGCTTGCCTCTCCCACACGGTGCCCCGGCACGCCTGCTGCAGCAACTGTGCTGCCTCGGCATGGGACTGGCCCCTGGGCCGTTGTTAGACCAAGCGTAAGCAGACCGCATCGTTGGCGGCAATGAGTGCCAAGATCGCGTTGCTCGCCGCCTGATTGCGGTGGTCGGGGTCGTTGAAAGTCTCGGCGACCTCCCAGAAGCCACGGGCGTCCCTCAGGCGGTCTTACCACGTTGCCATTCTCGTTGGAGTCCCTCCAGGGATTGGCCCGTGAGACGAACACCATCGGCGAGGACCTCCCGCCAGAACGGGTTGCCCGCCTTCTCCCACCGTTGCAGATCGGCGAGGTCCGCGATGTGCCACGACAGGGCGAGGACGTGTCTCTCGGATATCCGGAGGCAAGCCTCGCTGATCATCGCGTCGATCTGTTCCGTCTTCCGCTCTACCACGATCAGGAGATCGGTATCGCTGCTCGGCTTCGCTTCCCCACGGGCTTCAATGCCGAACAGGACAACGGAGAGGACGCCGGGCACGGTCGTCTTCAGCTCATCGACTATCTCGTGGTACCGTTCCTTCTCACCAGCGAATAGCGCCCTTACCCGCTGCGCGAGAGGAGAGTCAAGGTGGTCCAGTTCGTAGGCGGCGACCCTGCCCATGTCGCGGCTCAGGAGGACTCCCGAAGCAGCCAATTCGCGAAGAACGCGCGAAGCGTGGCCGGGATCGATGTGGGCGCGACGAGCGATCTCTCGGCCGCTCAGCGGGACACTGCTCGCGCAAACGACCCGCAACGCGGCGACCTTTGCGCGGGAAGACAGGATGTCATCCAGAGGGTTCCGCAGCCACATGGCCTCATGCCTCAGGCTTGACAACGATGGATAAATACATCGTTTGATGCTTTTATACATGAGTATACCCGACGTGGGTGCTCTGTCAAGGCTGTATCCGCCGGGGCGGAAGATCGGGGTAACACGCTTCGGGGGAGGCCCAGGGAGAACGGATAGCCCCGCCTGCATCGGCGGGGCTGGCTGTTCTTCTTGTCGTGTGTCCTCGGCGCCGTTGTCCGTGCCCGCCGTTGCCCCCGTCGTCACCCCTGCCTCTGCCCCCTCGTCTCCCCGTCGTTATCCCTGCCGTCGCCGCCTCAGCGTAACACCGATGCCGCCAACGGCGAGCGCCAGCAGCCCGCAGGAGGTGGGTTCGGGGACGAAGGAGGATGGCTCCTCAAGCCTGCAGTTGTCGAACCCAGTCTGGTGGCCACCATAGCTTGAGTAGATACGGACCAACTGCACATCGCTGATGATCTCGGACCAGGTGCTCGTCCCGTAGATCGTCCAGTATCCCGGGTCCAGCCGGATGCTGTACCGCTGCCATTCGGGAGGAGGGTGGTCGGGCCCAAGGGCCACGTCGGCGTCGATGTAGTCCAGCTTACTGTTGAACACGCGGATGATGCCGAAGGTGTCTGGGGTGTAAGCGCCCGGATTATACAGCCGCTTGGCGTCGAACGAGAGAGCCCCACTCTCGTATTGAGACCAGTTCCCCAACCACGGGGCCGTTGCGTAGGAACTGTCGCCGCTGTTGGAGACCGCGAGATACCCATTCCCATTCGGCTCAGTGTGGTGGAATCTCTGGTAGTCTGACCCCCACCCTTCCAAGCCCGTATCGAAGGTGTTCTGGAGCAGGGCGTAGGAAGGTACCGCGGCGGCGAGAAGCAACGAGAAGGTGATACCGTGGAATGCGGCAAGCACCCTTGGGTGCGACATGGTTCACGATCCCTCCTGTCCAGCCGGATACGTAGACGCGATCCAGCGCCTTCGCTGGTGGACCTTGGAGGGCCGCATCGCCCCCGGCAGGTACACATCCCCGTCCGCCGTTCGCCCCCCCCCGGCCTCACCTCCTCGAAGGATGTAAATCCTTTGTAACACATGCGGCCCTTCAGCCCCGGGCGCTGGCGCGCCTGAGGGCAACGCAGAGCACCAACCTCTCCATCATCTGCGGGGTCCTTGCGGTCAACCTGTCGGGTCCCCGACCGCGCTCGTTCCGGAGGTCACCGCGGAGGTGGCGGAAGCCGGAGTGGCTCGAGGTGGAGAGCACGCGCGCTGCGGCGAACCGCAGGCCGGATTGAGGACGAGCGACTGTTGCTCTACGCAGTGGTTACCGAGAAGGCACAAGCGGACTGCTCGGCCTATCTGCCGGACCTGCCTGGGCGCGTAGCGACGGGCGCAACGGTCGAGGAGACCGAGCGAGAAATCCAAGCGGCCATCCGCTTCCACCTCGATGGCCTCCGAGCTGACAGCCTCACCATGCCCGAGCCTTCGACGCTCTGCGAGTACGTCAGGGCATGACGACGGATAGCACTTCGGCCAGAACGAAAGCCCCTCCGCCAGCGCGGGACCTGCAGGGCCAGGTTCAGCTCAGTAGGTGCGTCTGACGGCTCGCACCAGAGACGGAGGGACTGAGAGACGGCCCCGCGTCGGGCCGAGGGGACGACCGCTACCTCGGAGCGACCCCAAGCCAATCCAGCGGCCGAGGGCGCCCCGCGCTCGCAGCAACGGCCCGCATGCTCTATCTGGCCGCATGCGTTCCGCCCCATCTCCCTTCCAACCAGTATCGCTTTGCGATATAACAGGAGGGCCAGCATTACGTCTCTATTGGGGCTGCCAGAATGGGTTCGCTGATCGTCCTGCTCTCGCTCGCCGCGACAAGCCTCGGGTCGGCTCCTCTCCCACCGCTCCCGTGCAGGCACACCAGCGACGCGCCCGCCATCGACGGGGGTATGGGAGATGCCTGTTGGACTGACGCGACGCTCGCAACCGACTTCTCGGTCCTCGGCAGCGGCGGCGAGCAGTATGCCTTGCGGCAGACGACGGTCCGTGTTGCGTGGGACCAGAAGGCGCTCTACCTTTTGGCCATCTGTGTAGAACCCGATCCGTCATCGATCACCGCCAACGTCTCCCGCCGGGACGGGTCGGTGTGGCTGGAGGATGCCCTGGAGCTCTTCCTGCAACCCGAGCCACCCGCGGGCGACCACTACCACTTCGTACTCAATGCTCGCGGCGTCTACTATGACGCAGTTGGCGATGACCCGGCCCTGAACTGCCGTCTTGAGGTGCGGAGCCGAAGGGATGAGTCCTCATGGCGACTGGAGATCGCGATCCCCTGGCGCGGGCTCGACGTTGACACGCCGAAGACAGGCGACGAGTGGGGCTTCAATGTTGGGAGAGAGCATCGACCGGTCGAGCCGACGGAATGGAGTACCTGGGCGCCGCTCAAAGCCGACGCCAAGGACTTCCATGTGCCGGAGCTGCTCGGCCGCCTGCGGTTTGCGAAGGCGCAGCCTGGCGGCGGGCGGGTCACCCTACTGGCCCAACCGGACGCCCTGGTGGCCAACCCGACCTTGAACCTCCTGACACCACAGGGCCAACCCTCAGACTGGGACGCGCGGGAACACACGACGACCTACGAGCTGGCTTCGGGCAGCGGGCAATACGCGGTCCGCAATGACGGCGACTACTCGGTCATCTCCCAGTCCATCGATGTCCCCGTGAAGCCCGGGGACGTGTTCACCGTCTTCGCGGTCATCAAGGGCACTCCCGACACGCGGGCCGGCATTGCGGTCGTGCAGGAGATGGAGGACGGCCGGCCTGACGACCTCTACCCCTTCTGGAACATGACGGTCACCGACACGTGGCACGCCTACTCGGGGCGGATCATCGTCGATCCTGGCGCGAAGCGGCTCAAGAGCGCCATTGCCTACCGGGCGAACAGGCAGGGCACGGTTGAGTATGCCTACCTGCAGGTCCGGCCGGGTCTGCATGGCGTCAGCGACATCCTCGAGATGGCGAAGTCGGTGCCTGAGGATCGGCGGCCCATCGGCGACCCGTGGGTGACGCCGCACGCCCCCTCCTATCGCCCACTCGCGCAACGCCCGGAGGTCCTGATCTTCATCGGCGATTTCCAGCGGGACGTCGTCGAGTTCGCCCAGCGGCTCGACATGGACTACGACTTCGTCTTCTGTCCCGCAGTGCGCGGCGGCGAGGTCGAGCAGGTCTACGCGTGGCAGGCGGAGCGGGTCTACCGACAACTGGCGGCCGGCGAGTACGACGCCATCGTCATGGCGGGCCGCCCATCTGCCCAGAGCCTCGTCGACACCATCGTCCGCGCGGTCGAGGGCGGCACCGGGTTCGTCCTTATCGAGCCTACCACAGCCGACAAACCGCTGCATCCCGAGTCCTATGCTCGGCTGGAGGAACTGCGCTCGGCTGGTCAACAGGACGAAGATGCGGTTGGGCAGTTGACCCAGGCGCTGCCCATCCGGGACCTCCTGACACCCGATGGGAAGCGCCTCGCGGTCGCCGATATGACGGCGACGCGGCACGGGCGAGGGCGAGTTGCGAAGTTGGTCTGGGGAGGCGCTGCGCCGGGTCTCATTGGCCCGTCGCAAGCGAGCTTCGAATCGCACGAGTACCTTTGGGCGCTCCTGGCGCGGGTGACTCTGTGGGCGGCGGGGCAGAACCTTGTCCCGCTGGAGCTCTCGGTTGACGAGCACTCGGTCGAGATCCGCGCTCACCTCGGCCGCCAAGCAGCCTGCCACATCGTCGCGGAGGTCGATGCCGAGGTTGGCGGCGTCACCCTGCTGCCGGCGATGACGGTCGAGAGTGATGCGAATGGTCTCCTCGAGGCACGCGTGCCTCTCCCGGCGGGTATCCGACATCGGCGAGGCAAGCAGATCTTCCGCGCCCGTATCATCGACGGGGCGGCAGATGTCGTTGCTTTCGGCGCGGTTGCTCTTTCGACTTCGCCCGCTGCTACCATTGACCGCCTGACAGGGCCCGAGGTGGCCTCCCCCGGAGCCGTAGTAAGTGCCGCAGCAGGCATTGGTGGCGAGGCAGGCGTCTATGAACTGACCGTCAGTATCGTAGACGCTTACGACCGGCTTCTCGACGAAGCCGAGCAGAGCGTGAAGGCTCCGGGCGAAGTCTCGGTGGCTCTCCAGGTGCGCGGGCCGCTGACCGTCTACCACCGGGTGGTCGCCCGTCTGTCCCGAGACGGCGAACTGCTCGACGAACGGGCCACTGGTCTCTGTGTGCCGGAGCTCGGCCGGGAGGGCGTCGAGGACTTCCACCTGGCGGCCGGCTACGCCGCGATGTCGCTCCAGATCCCGCCCCGCCTGGCGCGCGAGGGCATCGAGTTCCTGCGAGCCAATGGTGTCTCGGCGGGCACGGTCGATCCCATGTACGTCCGAAACGGCTTCCTCGGCTGGGGCGGCACGGCGGGCGGCGGGATGGGCTACCGCGGTGCATCCCACGTGCGAGAGCGATGCTTCAGCGATCCGGGGAACCTCGCCGCTCTTGCCAGGGAGACGGTTCAGCGCGTGGGTGACAGGCGTAAGTGGGGCTGGATCGGCTACAATATGAACGACGAGGTCCATCTGCATCAGGATACGTCGGTCGAGGTCTGCACGAGCGGCTTCTGCACGGCGGCGTTCCGCGACTGGACGCACGAGCAGTACGGGAGCGTCTCAGCCGCAAACAGCGAGTGGGGTACCGAGTACGGGAGCTTCGACGCCGTCCACCCGCCTCTCCTCGAACGCTTCGAGTCGGACGCCAGCCCCGCGCGATGGGTGGACTTCCGCCTGTTCATGGAGCGCGTGTGGCTGAACGCCTACGCAGCGGCGCGCGGGGCCGTTCGCGAGGAATACCCCGAGATCCGGATGAGCTTCACCAACCCGTATCGCTTCGATTCCCTGTCGGGCGTCGACTTCCACCACTGGGCGCCGCACGAGGACATTCTCCTGAAGTATATGCACCCTCACGTTTTGGACCGCTACCGGTCATGGTCTGACGCGCCGATGGTAGCGTGGTTCGGGTACCGGAGCTCCACGACCGAGGCAACGCGTTTCCTGTGGTGGTTTGGCCTGCAGGGCGGCGTGATGCCGATCTGGTGGGATGCGCTTGATCCCTGGGCGTACCACGGCCAGGAGAACTACACGTCGTGGAACATGCTCGATCCGCTCTGGCGGCGGACTCCAATCAGTGAGTCGTTGGAGCAGGCAGCCGGCGAACTATCACGCGGTCTGTATCTGCTAGCTCGCGCCCAGCAGGCTACAGATGTGAAGGTGGTCGTTCTGCATTCGCAGCCCTCCATGCACGTGCTCTACTTCGATGCAGCGGCCAAGGCCGGCAGACCGACCCGCGACGGCTATTCGGGCTGGGAACGCGCGCATGCGGCTTTCACCGAAGGTCTGCGACGCCGCGGCATACCGTTTCGGTACGTTGCCTCTTCAGAGGTGGAGGCAGGCGTACTCGATGGTGTCGAGCTGCTCGTGCTACCGCGCAGCCTGGCGCTGTCTGATGAGACGTGCGGCAAGGTCGAGGCCTTCGTCAAGGACGGAGGCAAGCTGATCGCCGACGTGATGCCTGCAACTCACACGGCCCACGGTCGCCCGCGCCTGCAGCCTGCCCTGGCGGCCGTTCTGGGGCAAGACCGGGCGATGGTGCTGGGGGATCTCAACACCGACGAGGAACGCGTCAGGAAGGTCGATGCTGCTCTGTCGAAGTTCGCGCCGGAGTTACCCGTCCAATGGGTCGGCGCGCAGGGCGACCTTCCAGCCGACATCCGGATGCTCGTCCGCGGTGACCTGATTGCGGTGGTTCGCGACGTCTCTGGGGGTATGACCAAAGGCTCCGGCATCCGGGTCCAGTTGCGAGGGCCGAAGCACCTCTATGACTGTCGAGCCGGGAGATACGTCGGGGAGCGAAGGGCGGTCCGGGTGGCGCTCCTTCCGGGGGAGGCGAAGGTCTTTGCGGCATTGCCCTATCGCGTCATAAGTCTCGACGTCGATGCATCGCTCGATGACGACCAGCGCGTGCTCAAGGTGTCAGCTCGGGTCCAAGCGACGTCGCGCCCGGGGAAGCACGTGCTCCATGTCGTGACGGGACCGGACCGCGAGCGGGCCCTGCTGTGCTACCGGAAAAACGCTGTCGCGGATGGCGGGCGAGCGCGAGTCGCCATCCCGTTCGGCATGAACGAGGATCCGTCCGGGTGGAAGGTGTGGGTAACGGACGTGGCGACGGGGGTCGGAGCCACCGTTGACGTGCAGCCCAGCGAACGGTAGAGCGACTGATGCCTCCGGCCTGCTGGACTGCCACACTTGGGGCGACGCCCTGGTGGTTGGGGCCGGCCGGTCTATCGCAGAACCACCAGGCAGATGAACACGGCATACCCCGCGATGCCCAGTAAGAGTACCCACGGCGAGAGTCGCTTGGTCCACGCCAGGCTCAGATAGAGGATGCTACCCGAAGCAAGGGCGATCCCCGCCGACGCCAGGTCATTGAACCGCAGCTCCCACGACGTCAGCAGAATCCCGACAGCCGCCGGGATGCAGCTCTGGAAGACCATGGCCCCACTGATGTTCCCGATCGCCAGCGTGTCCTTGCCTTGACGGATCCAGATGATGCTGTTGAACTTCTCCGGCAACTCGGTCGCGATGGGTACGACGATGAGCGAGATCAGCCTCGCGTCGGCACCGACAGTTTGGCAGATCTCCGTGAGGTTCCCGACAAAGACCCGGGCGCCCAGAAAAATCGCCGCCAGAGCCACGAGTGTCTGCAACACAGTATAGCGCAGACGCGGGGCTTCCTTCGGGTCCCACCAGGCGAAGTACAGCGCTCGCAGCTCGTGGGCTTCTATCTCGTCGCCCTCGGTGTCCCGGAAGTGGATGGCCACGTAGGCAACGTAGGCCGCCAGAAGGCCGATTGCCACCAGAACCTTGGCCCAGTAGACAGGCAGGAACGCTGCGCCGATCGCCCCGGCATAGACGAGCACGAAGGCCCCCACATCCCGCCGCAGAACACGGGCATTGACCGGCATGTGGGTCCCCGACGGTCGCCGTCGAGCGAAGATGAAGACGCTGAGGCCCGTCAAGAAGAAGGCCAGGGTGCTGAGCATGAAGGGGGCGCCCAGGATGCCGCCTATCCCGACATCGTGGCCGCCCTCGCCACCGACGAACACGATGGCGACGATGGGGACGATGGTCTCGGGCAACGCTGTCCCGACGGCCGCCAGGATGCTGCCCACGACCCCCTCGGACAGGTTCAGCTTCCGCCCGAACCATTCGATGCCGTTGGTAAAGAGCTCGCAGGCGCCGACGATCACCAACAGCGCGAAGGCGGCCCACGCGATTTCAGCTGCAACGGCTAGTGACATGGTGAGTATGCTTCCCAGGTGATGCGGCCGGACCTGCTGGGGTGCTCCTCAACCACTGAACGTCGCCCTGAGGACCTGTGTTCCACGTTTGAGGCAAGAGACGCTCGGCGTGGTGGCACGGGCATTCCGAGGCCGGACAACCGACACGGGGCCCGACTTGCGTCGGGTCCCGTGTCACGATCGCGAGTGCGGCCTCAGGGCGAGGTCACGTCAAGGTTGTAGTTCGCCGCGCTCCCCCAGGCGTAGGCTCTGATGATGTGCCGCACGGTGTCTGTTGCGGTGAAGCTGACCGAGCCGCCGCCGACACTCTCGTCCGAGTCAACGAACTCCGTGGCTTCGTCCTGGTAGACATACAGGTCCGGATCGCCGCTGTTGGCGGTGAGAGTGACCGTGTAGGCAGTGCCATTCGTCGCGTTGAACTGCCACCAGTGGCTGTCATACTCGGCTATGCTGCCACTCGCCGGACCCCCGTTGACGGCGACGCTCCACACGTTCTCCGCCTCGATGCGGTAGTTCTTCAGTCTGGGGTCGCCGTTCACGCCGTACACGGCCACTTGCGCTGTTGGCCAGCCTTGGGTCGCACCACTGTCGAACAGAACCCAGTCCGGCGCATAGCCGCCGGTGACCTGGTCCGTTGCGCCGCTGGGTAGACGGACGCTGTAGCCGATGCAGCCCGAGCCGTTGCCATAGCCCGATCCCCTGCCGTCCATGACGTACAGGTCCGCGTCTTCGTCCGCGGTCGGTTGGATGCACACCAGACAAGTCTGGGTGGAGGTGAGGTTATCGAGCTTGTACCAACTGATGTGTTTCTTGGGCACCCTGTCTTTCTTGGGTGCGACGTCGAACTTCAGAGGATAGCCCTGCCTCGCCGCCTGATCCGCCGGAGCGGCCAATGGGACAAACGGCGGCCACGGTTTCAGGCTTCCTCCGCCATCTCCGACGTACTCCTGGACCTTCGGCTCAGCGGCCGGGTTGTCGCCACCGACAGCGGGCGGGACGCCCCCTGAGCCGCATCCGGCGAGGATGGCTGCTGCGAGAGATGCAATCCCTATCAACGCAATCCACCGAGACTGGCGCATGCCACATCCCTCCTTCGGAGTTCCCGTGCCCCTTGCCCAACCCCGCCCGCCATACGGCATCCGGGCCGGCGCGTTGTGCAGCGGGCCATGTCGGTAATCGGTTGGTTCGCCCCCGCACGGCTATCGGCCTCCCTGACTTGCACCGTGTGCCAAGCTCTGCAACTGGAAA
>CBFDAZ010000031.1:0-17434 GCA_965602825.1 uncultured bacterium | reverse complement strand
TGCTGGGCCCGGTTGCTGGGCCCGGTTGCTGGGCCCTTGCCCAGGTACCGAATTGGTGCTATACTGACGGGTACCCGCGTACTGCCCCTTCGGCCGTACCCGGGACCCCTTTCCGCGTTCATGGTGAGGTTTCTCTCGGCGGGCCTATATGTAATTAGCATATAGTTGGCAAGAGAGAGGCGTGGCGGGACAGTCCGGGGCGGTGATCCCACACGTATCGCCATGCGGGACGGGGAAGGAGGTGGTGGAGTCGGTTAGGGGATTGCGGACGGAGCGATGCCGCCGCTGGTGGCGGTGGGGGGCTTTGTGAGCGAGAACTCAGTATTCATTCATCAGCAAGGAGGAGAGATCGACATGCGACGGTCACGAGGCTTCACGCTGATTGAGTTGCTGGTCGTGATCGCGATTATCGCCATCCTGGCCGCCATCCTGTTTCCCGTCTTCGCCAGGGCCCGAGAGAAGGCGCGGCAGGCAAGCTGCGGGTCGAACCTGAAGCAGATCGGGCTTGCGTTTGCGATGTATGTTCAGGACTATAGTGAGCGGTTCATGTGCGTTCGTCAGGGGCCAGGGGCATGGCCGCAGAATGTGCAGCCGTACATAAGGAACTGGGACCTGCTCGAATGCCCGAGCTACGACTCCTATCTGAGAACCTGCGGCCCAGCGACTCAGCACGGCAACCCAGCCTTGCCGCCGGCCTCCAATCCGAAGGGCGTAGGTGTATGGGAGGGAGGCTACATGCTCTGCGCCTGGGAGCAGCAGGGCTGTTGCTGGCCCGGGCCGAAGCTGAGCCAGTTCGAGTTTCCGGCTACGACATACATGGTCGTTGAGGGCAACTGCATTGGTGCCTACTGGGGCGCCTACCTGAAGGACGGTGCTCCCTCGCATCACCACCAATACCGCCACAACGACGGTATGAACATCGTGTATGTGGATGGCCACGTCAAATGGACTAAGGAGACCGACGAGCATTTCCAGGCGCTCGATAACGTGACGGTGAACTACGGCCTGCCGGGCTACTGACCTCGCCGCTGCCGGCCCCGTCGAGCGACCATACTGGGGCGCTCTCTTGTGATGCGTCTGTACAGGAAAGCGCCCCAGAGGGTAGGTGCGCGTCTGCAGCAACCGGCGGTCAATGGGTCGGCTTCCGCGGTTCCATAGCCGCCTTGGGAGCGGCGGTCAAAGGTCTACGGCAGGCACCAGCGGCCTTCTAGACGGTGCAGTCGAGGCATGTCTTGAAGCCCGGCTGCTACGGGATCTCCTTGCACGGCCTGTTCAGACGCGGACATATTGTTGCGGCTCCGTCCCCAGCCAACGCCGGCTCCCCGAGGACCGCATGCTTGGGGGTCGCGCGGGCGTCGGCAACGTCGGCAGCCATCGACACCTCTAGCGCCTGGACAGCCATTCTTCTCGTCTCCCTTACGTATGGCCACCAGATGGCAGGGCTATCCCCGCTGTCGCTCGCACAAACTCCGTCCGCCCCGGAACCCCGGGGCATCCGGCTACTCAGCGCCAGCCCCCAACACCTTCGTGACCCACGCCCTGGACCGTGCGAGGAACTGGGCCAGCTCAGCTCGGTTCCGAGCCTGTCCGCTGTCAAGCATGGCCTGGAAGAGGGCTTTGCGGTCTGGCTTCCGCTCGGGCGGCGTCTGGGCAGGAAGCTGAGTGAGGGGCTCGCCAGGTCGGAACGCATGACGCAGAGCCCGGCGGCGCATACGTCCGTTCATCCCTGTCGGCCCGCCGACGCAGAAGGCGACGTTGAGTGGCGGCGCAGGAGTTCGGATTCTGAGGGTACGCAGGGGCCCCCGCGCCGTTGACCCCGCTGCCAGGCCACAGGCGCCGTTCGCACGCGAAGCAGAGATCGTGGCGGGAGCAGCGCGTTTCCCGGTCGGCGGGAATGGCGCTGAATGGCCTCCTCGCGGCTCTGATTCGCCTGCTGCCCAATCATCTTCCCGGGCCGCGCACTCCCGCCTCGCCACCCCACTGTCAAGGGCCGCGCACCCGCTCCCAGCGCGTCCCCATTTGGCCTTGTGGAGGAGGGGGGATATGTGTTATGATTTGCCTTCACATCCTGCCGTTGCTGTAAGTCACCGGCCCGATCACTCTGAGCGGGGCTGCGTATTTGTGTGCCCCGCTCGTGTTGTTGGCCGCTCCCTGGGTGACGCCATGCCGTGGTCGATGGCGCGCCACACAGGGCGCCCGGTACCGAGCGGAGGAGCGATCCCGACATGAAGCGGACATGGCAACCCAAGAAGAGGCGCCGGCAGCGGAAACACGGATTCCGTGCCCGCATGAGCACTCCGGCTGGCCGACGGGTCATCAAACGTCGTCGTGCCAAGCGTCGTACGCGGCTCGCCGTCTGATTCGCACGCCGAAACGGGAAGCGAGGGATGGAGGCGTCGGCAAGCTACTGACCTTGAGACGCGAGTGCGACGTCGAGCGCGTCTTCAGTCAGGGAGAGCGCTTCCGGGGGCGGGAGTTGCTGGTGATTCGCCTCTTCCGGGATGAAGGCGGCTTGCGGGTTGCCTTCCTGACGGCGAGAGGCATCGGTACGACTGTGCGACGCAACCGGGTCCGGCGACGACTGCGAGAGGCATGCCGCTCGATCTGGCCGGAGATCGCGGATCGGCCAGCGGACGTGCTGTTCATGGGGCTGCCGCCTGCGGCGGTCTCGGAGTACGCCTCTCTCAGAGGGGCGATTCTCAAGCTGCTCCGGAAGGCCGGCGTCCTGGATGCAACTGATGCGGCGGAGTGAGGAGTACTGCCATGACGCGCCTGGCGTTGTGGCTCATACGTCTCTATCAGCGCTGGATCTCCCGCCTCCTTCCGAGCATGTGCCGGTTCACTCCTACGTGTTCCGAATACGCGGCCGAGGCCATACGCGGCCACGGGTTCTGGCGCGGCACGTGGTTGGCAATCAGACGGATCGCGCGCTGCCATCCGCTTTGTGAGGGTGGCTACGACCCTGTGCCGCCGCCCCGGGCGACGGCCATCGCTTCAGGAATGCCCGAAGAAAGGCCTAACCAAGAATGATCTCTCGTTCACAGCCGGTGCGTGGCATACTGTGCCTGGTGGTTGTGAGCGGGCTGCTGGGCGCGTTCGCCTTCCCGGCTGCCGGACAACGCCAAGCCCCCTCGACGGATGAACGGGCGGCTGAGGAGAGCCCCGATCCGAACTCGGGCGAGTCGGAAGGCACCGCGCCCGTGCCGGCTCCAGACCAGCAAGCCGAGCCGGCACCCGTGTTGGTTCAGACCGGTCTCCCCCGCGAGTTGGTGCTTGACCCCGAGAAGCTGTCCGAAGAGCGACAGCAGCTTGAGGCGGCCAGCGTGTACCTTCTGAACAACGCCCCTCCCGGCGGCATCGGGGGCTTCCTCTCGCGAGCAAGTGGCTGGGTTTCCCGCAAGCTGTCGGGCGTTCGTGATCCACGCCCGATGACGATTGAAGCCATCCTCGCTGCGCAACTGGAGGGCGGCCAGCAGCTCAACGGAGTGCTCGTGACCGTCGAGGGCCTGTACGAGGTCGGCGAAGACAACGACTCCCTCGTCACGGGCCCGTACCGACTCGCCGTCGGTCGCCTGGCCGACACCGTCGAGGAGGGCTTCGGCCCCCCGGGCCCCAACGGCCTGCCGGCCGCCGTCTCGGGCACAGTGCTGTCGCAGGAGCAAGGCCTGGTGCTGCACATGAAAGAGCTTAGCCCCGCGCCGAACTTGACGCGGGCGCGCCTCGCCCGCCTCTACGAACTCCACGATAACGCCGCCGACTACCAGAGGGCAGTCGAGAGCTACTCGGGGGTGAGCAGCCCAAGCCCCTGGTACGGCTTCGCGATGGCGCGGGGCGGATACGTGGCCGAAGAGCGACTGCGCAACCGGAAGAAGGCAATATCCCTCTACCAGCAAGCGTGGCAGTACGAAGGTCAGATCAAGGCCGGCAAGGCGCCGACCAGAATGCTCCCGAAGACTTGGGTTCAGGGCAGCGACGGGGCGTGGACCGAAAGCGCACTGCGCGAGTCCATCGGCGAACGCCTCGATGCGCTCAACGGAGTGGGCTTCTGGTACAAGTTCGTCAACTTCTTTGTGGTCGCGTCAGGCAAGAACGCTGGCATCGGCCTGATCCTGATGGCCATTATCACCCGCCTGCTGCTGTGGCCGCTCACCAGGAAGCAGATCCAGTCCTCCCGCGCGATGCAGCGGCTGCAGCCGCAGATCAAGGCCTTGCAGCAGAAGCATGGCAAAGACAAGCAGAAGTTCCAGGCAGACTTCTGGAAGCTGTGCAAAGCCAACAAGGTGAACCCCTTGGGCGGGTGTCTGCCGCTCCTGGTACAGCTCCCGGTGTTGTGGATGGTGTATCGCGGCATCCGAGCCTACACAGTGCAGCTTGCCGATCACTCGTTCCTGTGGATCGGCAACTTGGCCGACCCCGACCTGCCGCTCCTGGTGCTCTATACCATCAGCATGATTGCCTTCCAGAAGCTCACCATGAAGAACCAGCCGGTGGCCGATCCCCAGCAGCAGCAACAGCAGAACATGATGGTCTGGATGATGCCGATCATGTTCTTCATGTTCTTTCAGACCATCGCCTCCGGCTTCATACTCTATTGGTTGGGTACCAACCTGATCTACCTCCCGCAGCAATACTTGGGCACGCGAGGGGCCAAGGAGGAGGGAAGCGAAGCGGAGGCAGAACCGAAGGAGCGCGTGACCACCATCGAGCCCCAGCAGGGCAGCGACAAGCAAAGCGACGGGAAGCAGGCCACCGAGAGCCCGTCGTGGCTGACACGTCTGCGGAGCATCGGCAATCCCAAGGACGACGGGAACGGCCAGGCCGCGCCCCAGAGCTACGAAGAGAAGAAACGGGACGCCAAGAAGTCCCGACGCGGCTCGTCCCGCCGCAGGAGGCGAAGGTCCTAGCTGACAGACTCCCATCGACATCTCTCTGCGAAGATGGCGATGGGATCGGCACGATACCTCGACACATTCAGCGGCGGAGGAAGTGAGCGCCCATGAAGTCCATCGAGCTTACCGGGAAGACAATTGAGGAAATCAAGGCTCAGGCGGCCGCAGAGCTAGGGGTCCCGGAGGATCAGGTCGAACTGGAGATCATCGAGGAGAAGCGCGGTCTGCTCGGGCTGCTGGGTGGCGGTCTGACAGCACGCGCCACTGCGAAGGAGGCCGCTGAACCGGTTGCGGAAGCCGTCGAGGAGGCGCGCGAGCCCGTCGAGCCAGAGACTGCGCCCGATGCCGAAGCGCAACTCGCACGGCTGGCCAATCGCGCCGAGGAAGTGTCCAACGACATCCTGCGACTAATGGCTGTCGATGTGACGGCTCGCGCAGCCGAGATCGGGCAAGAGGAGGTCAAGGTCGACCTCAACGGTGACGACATAGCCCTCGTCATCGGCAAACACGGTGACACGCTCGATGCCCTGCAACTGCTGGTTGCCATCATTGCCAACCGCCAAAGCGAGCTTAACGCGCGGGTCGTATTGGACGCGGAAGGGTACCGCGACCGTCGCCGCCGTTCCCTCGAGGCCACGGCCCTGGAGCACGCGGCCCGAGCAAGGGAGACGCAGCGGGAGGTCGTGATCCGGGATCTCAAGGCCTACGAGCGGCGCATCGTTCACCTCACGTTGAGGGACGATCCAGGGGTTGAGACATACAGCGAGGGCGAGGGGCGACATCGGAACCTCGTCATCTCGCCCATCCCGCGACCGGATCAGCAGGCACCGGGGCCCTCTGATGCCGAGTCTGAGCCTCCGGACCCCGAGTGACATCCGTCCACGGGCTCGCGGCTCGTCGCCGCCGTTCGCCCTCTGCCGTGGCTGAGGCCTCCTGACAGCGGCGGCCCTCCCGCCTGCGGAGGCTGGATTGTGGACGCTGCTCGCATCCTCAAAGCAGTGACGGCCCTCGTCTTCCCGCCCAGGTGCCAGCTTTGTGAGCGGTTCTGTCCGTCACCCCTTTGCGAGCGCTGCGCCGACTCCTTTGAGCGCATCCGGCCCCCGTTCTGCGAGCGCTGCGGTTACCCCTTCGACCCCAACGCCAGAGCACGCCCGCTGTGCTCGGCTTGCAGCCAGAATGGGCGCGAACTGGAGGCAGCCAGGAGCTTCGGCCTCCACTGCGGCGCCCTTCGTGATGCGGTGAACACTCTCAAGTTCCGAGGCAAGGTCCGCCTCGCCGGGCCGCTCGGTCGCCTGATGGCCGACCTGTTCGGTGCTGAGGGCGACCGCCCGCACCAACTCAGTGTGGACGAGATAACGCATATCATCCCCGTACCGCTACACGAACGCCGGAAGACACAGCGGGGCTTCGATCAGGCCGAGCTGCTGGCCGGCGCATTGGGGGAAGCCATCAGCCGGCCGGTCCGCACGGGGCTGCTTGTTCGCGTGCGCAACACCAGGCCCCAGGTGGGTCTTGGCCCAACGGAGCGCGACGCCAACGTGCGAGGAGCGTTCGAGGTGCGCTACCGTCTTCCCACGCCTGGTGTTCGCGCGCTACTGGTGGACGACGTCTACACAACCGGTGCCACTCTGCGAGCCTGTGCGCGGGCTCTGCGGTCGGGGGGAGCGGAGGCCGTTCACGCTGCGACCGTCTCGCGGGCGGCACCGGAGTGGCATCCGGCGTCCGACCTCGTGCCCGCCCTGTAGACGGGGCGACCTGCCGGCGCCGAGAACCGACACGGGGACCGGCGCATTCCGCGCACGGCCCCCGGATGTGAGCATCGCTACTCAGCCACTACTCGTCGTCGGACTCGTCGGCCTCTCCTTCGGCGTCGTCCTCCAGCGCACCCTTCAACAGGTCAGCGGCCAGAGACTCGTCCCCGTCGCCGTTGCCGTCATCCTCTGAGTCGCCATCGTCGCCGCTGGCACCGCCCAACGTCAAGGCCGTCGGGAGCGGCGCCTGCAGAGCCGCCTCGGCCTCCCTGAAGAGATCGGCGGGCCCCAGGGACACATCCGCCCGATCGGGCGGCGTCAGCAACTCGAGCTCCCGCAGTGCCTCGTCGCTGTAGGCGATATCGCGATCGCTGTACCGGTCCATCCCGCTTCCCGCCGGGATCAGGCGCCCGATGATTACGTTCTCTTTGAGCCCCAGCAAGGGGTCCTTCTTCCCGGCCGTCGCCGCCTCGGCCAGCACTCTGGTCGTCCGCTGGAAGGAGGCCGCTGAGAGGAAGCTGTCGGTCGCCAGCGAGGCCTCGGTGATCCCCAGAAGCACCCAATCCGCTGTTGCTTGCTGGCCTCCGAGTTCCATGATGCGGTGGTTTTCGTCCTCGAACCCGAAGCGGTCCACAACCTGCCCCTCCAGGAAGTCGGTGTCGCCGTGATCCCGGATCTTCCGCTTCCGGAGCATCTGACGCACAATCACCTCGATGTGCTTGTCATTGATCGTGACGCCCTGCGAGCGGTAGACCTTCTGGATCTCCCGCAACAGGTACTCCTGGATTCCGCGAACGCCCTTCAATTGCAGCACTCGCTGCGGGTCCAGGGGCCCGCCGGTCAGGCGATCACCAGCACCGACGTGCTGGCCCTCGGCGACATACAGGCCGCCGCGGTGCGGAACCAGGTGGGACTTCTCTATCGCCACGGTCTCAATGTCGGCGTTGCGCAGCCGGCGGAGCACCTTCTCCGTGATCTTCTCGCCTGTCTGAGCGATCTTCTTCTTGGTCTTCTTCTGCACGACATCGCCCGCCAGCCGCTCACCGCGGACGGCCTTGGCGTCGTCCAACGGCTGGGTCGCATGGATGATCAGGCGGCGCAGTCCCTTCGTCTCAACAGCGGACACGACACCATCGACTGAGGCGGTGATGGCCTGGCCTTTCGGCTTCCTGGCCTCAAACAGCTCCACCACCCGGAGTAGGCCGTGTACGGGTGTCTCCAATACCTTCAGCATGTCCTGAATGGCTTTGGTCCGCTCCCTCTCGCCGCCGGTCGCCTCGAGACTGATGAGACCGCGGTCAATGTCCTCGTGTAGGCTCTGCAGAGCCTCCTGTTTCTTGCGCTTCACTTCCGCTACACCGGTCAGGTAGGTGGCCGCGATGCCACCGGTGTGGAAGGTCCGCATCGTGATCTGGGTGCCCGGTTCCCCGATGGACTGCGCCGCGATGATCCCGACCGCCGTTCCGACCTCGATCGGTCTGTGCGCAGCGAGATCCATGCCATAGCACTTGGCACACACGCCCTGGCGCAGCTCGCACGTCATCGGCGAGAAGATCCGCACGACGCGCACCCCTGCGGCCTCCAGCTTCTCGACGTCCTCCCGCACGACGATGCTCCCTTTGTCCACCAACACTTCTCCGGTCTCGGGATCGACAACGTCCTCGGCCACCGTGCGGCCGTACACCCGCTCCCCGAGTGGCTGCAGCACGCGCCGATCCACATTGGCCGGCAGCTTGTGGCCGCACTCGCGGCACTTCGCCTCTCGGTAGTTGTCCTCTATTCCGCACTGCGGGCAGTAGAACTCGGTCTCATACATGTTGGTTACGACGATGCCCTCTTCGGTCCCGCAGTCTTCTTCGCGGATGATCACATCCTGGGAGACGTCCACCAGGCGTCGCGTCAAATAGCCGGCGTCGGCCGTGCGAAGGGCGACGTCGGCAAGGCCCTTGCGAGCCCCGTGGGTGGAGACGAAGTACTCCAGGACATTGAGCCCTTCCTGGAAGTTGCTCTTCACCGGGAGGTCTTCGATCAATCGGCCGAACGGGTCGATCATGAGGCCACGCATGCCGGAGATCTGGCAGATGTGCGTCTTCTTGGAGCGAGCTCCGGAGTTGGCCATCATCCAGAGCGGGTTGAACTTGCTGATGTTCTCAAGGATGGAGTCGGCAACCTTCTCTCGGGCCTGGCGCCAGAGCTCCAGAACCCGGCGCTCGCGATCGCCGGGGGTGATGGCCCCCTGCCGCCAGGCGCGGTTCTCCGAGGCCACCTGTTTCTCAGTCTCTCGGAGAATCCCATCTCGCTCGTTCGGGATGCCCGTGTCTGCCAGGCAGATCGACAACCCGGATCGGGTCGCGAAGCCAAAGCCGGCCTGCTTGAGTTTGTCCAGCAACTCCGCCGTGCGCTCGTAGCCATAGATGAAGAAGCACGTATCGCTGATCTGTGCGAGCTCGTCCTTGGCCACGTCCCGGTTGATGTACCGCATGTCGAGCGGCAGAAGCTGGTTGAAGAGCACACGCCCCACCGTCGTGTCGGTGATTGCGCGGCGCACGCCGATCGCATACTCGACGCCCAGAGGCGAGCGTCCATCGACGATGGCGTGAGCGACCACTCGTTGGGCTTCGGCCTCAAGGGCTGCATCGCTGTCCTCAGGTGCATCCAGCCCGGAAGCTTCCCCCTCCTGCTCGGCGCTCACCAGGCTCTCGGCCTCATTCTTGGTCACCTTCACCTTCACTTCGCACTCACGCACCGGGTGGCCGCTGCCCTTGGTCTCCGCCACCGCACGCCGTAGCTCAATGAGCAAGCGGCTATCGATCTCGATGGACTCACCGCCCTTTGTGGCCTCAGCGTAGATCTCAGGGAGCCTGGCTTTGATGCTGGCGTGGAGATCGACCGCCTCATGAGCGTAGGCCGTCTCAACGGCCTCGCCGCTCTGAAACACCTTTCCCGACCCCAGCGAAGTTGGGTTCTCCTGGGTCATGTAATAGCAGCCCAGGACCACGTCGTAGAGCGGGGCGAGCACGGGCTTACCGTCCGCAGGCTTGAACAGGTTCCTTGAACTCAACATCAGCAGGCGCGCCTCGGCTTGCGCGTGAGCCGAAAGCGGCACGTGGACCGCCATCTGGTCGCCGTCGAAGTCCGCATTGAATGCGTGGCAGACCAGGGGGTGAAGCTGGATGGCCTTGCCGTCGATCAGGACGGGCTCAAAGGCCTGGATCCCCAGCCGGTGAAGCGTCGGTGCGCGGTTGAGCAGCACGGGATGATCCTCGATGACCTCCTCCAGGGCATCCCACACCTCACTGCGCAGGCGATCCACCATCCGCTTGGCAGTCTTGATGTTAGTGGTCAGTTGTTTCTCGACCAGGCGTTTCATCACAAACGGCTTGAAGAGCTCCAGTGCCATTTCCCGGGGTATTCCGGCCTGGTGAAGCTTCAGCTCGGGGCCAACGACGATGACGGAACGCCCTGAATAGTCCACTCGCTTGCCCAGCAGATTCTTGCGGAACCGGCCTTCCTTGCCCTTCAGCATGTCGCTGAGGCTCTTGAGGGGGCGCTTGTTCGAGCCCTGCACCGGCCGGGCTCTGCGGCCATTGTCGATGAGAGCATCGACGGCTTCCTGCAGCAGCCGCTTCTCATGGTTGATGATGGACTCCGGCGCCTTGATCTCGACGATGCGGCGCAGACGGTTGTTGCGGTTGATGATGCGGCGGTACAGGTCGTTCAGGTCGGACGTCGCGAACCGCCCGCCGTCCAACTGCACCATCGGGCGCAGCTCGGGAGGCAGTACCGGGATCGCCTCAAGCACCATCCACTCGGGGCGGTTCTTGGACTTGCGGAAGGCCTCGACGATCTGCAGGCGCTTGATGGCCCGTGCCCGGCGGGCGCCCGTGCGTTCCTCGATCTCCTTGCGCAGCTCGTGGGCAAGCTCATCGAGATCGATCTGCTTGAGCAGATCCTCCAGAGCCACAGCCCCCAGGCCGGCACTGAAGACGCCCTCGAAGTTAGTCCCGAGCTGCTCAGTGCAGGCCTCAACCAGGCCCCCCAGAGCACGGTAGTCGATCTCCGAGATCAGTTGCTTCGGCTGCAGCTCAAAGAGCTGCGAGACTGCCCGGTCCAGTTCGGTGATCTCGTCCGTCATCGCCTCCTGCTCGGCAGCGATGCGGCTCGCCAGCTCCTCCGCCGTTCGCGGGGTTGGTGCCCCGAACAGGTCAAACTCCCACTGCGGTTTATCGGGCTCCCCCTCCTCCGCGTCCTCGCTCTCCTCGTCGGCCTCTTCTTCCTCCTCCCCGCCTTCGGCCAGCTCCTTCTGGTGCTCCTCGTACCGTCGTTTGAGGTCCTCGATCGCTACCTCACACTGCTCCTCGATGACCTTCTTCTGGTCGGCAACTGCGGCGACGATGTCGTCGTGCTTCTCCTGCAGCTTATCTACGTCCACTTGGGTCACGATATAGGAGGCAAAATAGACCACCTTCTCCAGCACTCGCGTAGACATGTCGAGCAGCAGGCTAATCGGGCTCGGCACGCCCTTCAGGTACCAGATGTGGCAGACAGGGGCGACCAGCTCAATGTGCCCCATCCGACGCCGGCGAACCTTAGCCCGCGTGACCTCCACACCGCACCGGTCGCAGACAATGCCTTTGAACTTGATCTTCTTGTACTTGCCGCAGTGGCATTCCCAGTCGCGTGAAGGTCCGAATATGCGCTCACAGAACAGACCGTCCCTTTCGGGCTTGAAGGTCCGATAGTTGATCGTCTCCGGCTTCTTCACCTCACCCCGTGACCAGACACGGATGTCCTTCGGTGAGGCCAAGGCGATTCCCACGACATCGAAGTCCGGCGTCTCTGCCAAGCTGGCTCGCCTCCTTGCGTGTGCTCCCGACAGCATCCCGCCACGCGCCAAGGCCTCCGTCGCCCCGTCGCGCTCAACCGGTAGGTCGCGACGTCACTCGAATTCCTCGTCCGACTCCTTCATTTCTACGACCCGGCCATCGCCCGTCTCCGTCGTCACCTTCAACCCGAGGCTCTGAAGCTCCTTAATCAGGATCTTGAAGGATTCCGGCACCCCCGGCTCCTGGATGTTCTCCCCCTTCACGATCGCTTCGTACGTCTTCACCCGGCCCATGACGTCGTCCGACTTGATCGTGAGTATCTCCTGAAGCGTGTGGGCGGCGCCGTAGGCCTCAAGCGCCCAGACCTCCATCTCACCGAAACGCTGCCCGCCGAACTGCGCCTTGCCACCCAGAGGCTGCTGAGTAACCAGCGAGTACGGGCCGGTTGACCGTGCGTGGATCTTGTCCTCAACCAGGTGCAGGAGCTTGAGGATGTACATGTAGCCGATGGTCACCGACTTGTTGAATGGCTCGCCCGTTCGGCCATCGTAGAGCACTGTCTGACCCGTATCGGGATCAAGCTGCGCTAGCCGGGACGAGTTCCGCCGGGCCTGCTCCAGGATGGCCTTGGCGCGCTGTGGTCGCGTCGGGCTTTTCGTCCGGTCCTCGTCGGCGCCCAGCCACTCGGCGAGCTGCTCCAACTCCTCAGCGGAGCGCTGTGCCAGTTGGGCTACGATCGCCGACTCCAGGTCGCCGTTCGTCTCACCATCGATAGTCACCCAGTCGCCGAACCGGTTCAGCTCGGTGATCGCGTAGGACCGCAGCGCCTGATCGGCGAGTCGCTCCAGCACCTGCCGGAGGCCGTCCCAAACGACCGAGTGGTCCATCCCGCTGAAGATCGGGCTGACGAACTCAAGATCGAGCACTCTGGCGATGAGTCCCAGGTGCGTCTCCAGGATCTGCCCCATGTTCATGCGCGACGGCACGCTGAGCGGATTGAGGCATAGATCAACCGGCGTGCCATCCGGCAGATAGGGCATGTCCTCCTCGGGCAGGATCTTCGCGATCACACCCTTGTTCCCGTGCCGGCCGGTGAGTTTGTCGCCAACCATGATCTTGCGCTGCTGTGCCACATAGATGCGGACGAGTTGATTCACACCGGGCAGCAACTCATCACCCGGCTTCCGCTTCAGCTTGCCCACGCAGCGGCTGCATTCGAGCACGTCTGGCGGCTTGCCGAAATTGAACTCGCGCTCGCAGGTGTCGCACTCATACTTGTACCGGCTGAATACCTTGGTCGCTATGACGATGCCCTTCTCGCCATGGGGCACGGGAAGCGACACGTCCCGCATTTCCTCGGCCTTCTTCCCGAAGATGGCGATGACCAGCTTCTCTTCGGCTGTTAACTCGGACTGGCCCTTTGGGGCCACCTTGCCCACCAGAATATCCTCAGGCCTGACCTCGGCCCCGACGCGCACGATGCCTTGCTCATCGAGATCGCGGAGCGCGTCCTCACCCACGTTCGGGATGTCCCGGGTGATCTCTTCCGGTCCGAGCTTCGTATCCCGCGCCTCGGTCTCGAACTTCTCGATGTGGATGGACGTGAACACGTCGCCCTTCACCAGACGCTCGCTGATCAGAGCGGCATCCTCGTAGTTGTAGCCCTCCCACGGCAGGAACGCAACGAGCAGGTTCTTCCCGAGCGCGAGCTCGCCGTTCTGCGTGCACGGACCGTCGGCAATCGGCGCGCCCTTGGCGACCCGGTCGCCTTTCGCCACACGCCGCTTCTGGCTAACACATGTTCCCATGTTAGTGCGAACGAAGTTCCGCAGGGAATACGTTGTGGGCTTTTGGTCGCCGTCGTACTGGACGACGATCCTGTCCGCCGAGGACTGCAGAACAACGCCGTTCTTCTCCGCCATGAGAACCGCCCCGGCGTCCTCTGCTGACCTCTGCTCCATCCCGGTCTTGACCAGCGGCCTCTCGCTGCCCAGCAGCGGCACGGCCTGACGCTGCATGTTTGATCCGGCAAGCCCGCGCACGGGCTCATCATTCTCAAGGAACGGAATCAGGGAAGTGGCGACGCTGAACACCTGCTTGGCTGTGACGTCACGGTAGTCCACTTCCTCAGGGTCAACGGTCGGGAACTGGCCGCTGCAGCGCACCTGCGCTCGCGTGTTGACGAAGCGGCCTTTGTCATCAATCAGCTCCGAGGCGGGGGCGATCCGCTTCCCCTCCTCCTCGTCCGCGGTCAGGTAGTGTATGTCGCTCGTCACACGACCGTTCTTCACGACCCGGTACGGCGTCTGGATGAACCCGTACGGATCGAGCTTCGCGTGAAGCGCCAGGTAACCGATCAGCCCAATATTGGGCCCTTCCGGCGTTTCGATCGGGCAGATCCGGCCATAGTGCGAGTGGTGGACGTCCCGAACCTCGAGCTTGGCGCTCTGCTTACTGAGGCCACCCGGCCCCAGAGCGCTCAGGCGTCGCTTGTGGGCTAGCTCGGCCAGCGGGTTGATCTGGTCCATGAACTGTGAAAGGGAGCCGCTACCGAAGAAGCTCTTTATCTGAGCGCTGACCGGCTTGATGCTGATGATGCTCTGGGCGACCATCTTATCCGGCTCCAGGCTGGTCATCCGCTCCTTGGCCACCCGTTCCATCCGCAGGAACCCCAGACGAAGCTGGGCCTGCAGAAGCTCTCCCACGGCCCGCACGCGCTTGTTCTGGAGGTGGTCAATGTCGTCGGTCGTGCCTGCTCCGCGCGGCAAGCCGATCAGGTAATCCACGATGGCCACAATGTCGCGGCGGGTCAGGACACGCAGGTTCGGGTCAACGTCAATCCCCAGTTTCTTGTTCAGCTTGTAGCGACCGACAGGTGCGAGGTCGTACCGCTTGACGTCGAAGAAGTACGATCCGATCAGCGATTCGGCGCTCTCGATCGTCGGCGGGTCACCGGGCCGGATCTTGCGGTACGTGTCCAGCAACCCTTCCTCGGCCGTATGTGCCGAATCTGCACGGAGCGTTGCCGCGACCTGGTGGGGTACCCGGATCACGTCGATCTTCTTCCGGCGCAATTCCGCGATCCGTGCGGCGGCATCCTCCTCGATCAGCTCCCATGCCTCGACGATGACTTCGTCCTCCGCATCTACCACTCGGGCGGAGCTGAAGAACTCGTCCCTCACCTCGACTCCCGGCGCCTGATGGCTGTGCTCCTCGGCAATCATCTTCGGCAGCTCCACGATGTCCACACGCTCGGCGTTGCCGAAGTACTTCAGGATCTCTTCGTCGGTCCCTGTGGGTGGTGCGCTGTGTGTCTTGCCCTCTTCGAACCACTCCAGAGCCCTCAGCAGCGTCGTCACAGGGAACTTGCGGGTCTGCCCGAGCTTGATGCTCATGACTCCGACACCGTCAACGTCAACCTCCACCCAAGCCCCCTCGCAGGGGATCACCTGGGCCGAGTAAAGCATCCGCCCGGAGAAGTCGATGCTGTCCCGGAAGTACGCCCCGAACGAACGCGCCAACTGGCTGATCACGACTCGCTCGGCCCCGTTGATGAGGAACGTGCCACGTTCCGTCATCTTGGGGACCTCGCCCATGTAGACCTCGCTCTCCTTGATCTCCCCCACTTCCTTGCTGACGACGCGCACCTTGCAGTAGAGCGGCGCCTCGTAGGTGGCATCACGCTCCCGGCATTCCTCAAGCGAGAGCTTCGGCTCCCCGATCGTGTAGTCCATGAATTCGAGGGCGATATTCCCCGTGTAGTCCTCCACAGGGCTGAAGCTGTCGAACAGCTCCCGGAAGCCCTCCTCAAGGAACCACTGATAGGAATCGAGCTGGATCTCGATGAGATTGGGGATCGGGAGGATCTCTTCTTCCACCGCACCGGCAGTGACAATCGACTTGGCGGCGCTCCCTGCCATGTTCGATACTCCTCCTGGGACCGGCAGTGCAGCTAGAAGCGGCTATGTCACACCAAGGGGTGAGATACGGTCCGCATCTGGCTCGGGACGATATGGACTCGACAAGCAGGCATTGCGGGAAGGGCTGTAAGGCATAGGAAAATAGACCATGCATCCTGCGCTATGCATAGCAGAGGGGTCGTACGCGAACTGTCATTATAGATTCTCGGCAAAGGCTTGTCAAGGGTCTGGGTGCGGCGATTCCCCGCATGCAAGGCGAACGTCCGGCCCCAAAAGGCCCCGGGCCCTTCGGTCGTCCCACGTGCGGCCTCGCCCGGCGAGGCCCCCGGTCATCCCCGGCCGGGAACGCCCGCCACCGGCTCGCCGTTGACGGTGAGCCCAATGAGGCGACTGCCCCGAGCTTCTGCCTCCGGCCGGGTGACCGTTTCTCGAACGATCCACAGGCAGTCGGCGGCCCACATGAAACGGTACTCGAACCAGCCCGGCACCTCGACGAGCAGAGGCGCGAACTTGCCCGGCGCCAACTCGTGGAACTCACCATACCGCTGTTCCCGGCCGCCGGCCCTCGCCCAGATCGGCAAAAAGCTCTCCGCGTCGATCGCGAACTCAAGTGTCTGCCACCGGGAGCTGAAGTACCCCGCCCATTCCCCACCGATGCCGTTCCCACACGCGACACCAACCGGCTCCTCCGCCTCGGCCCGGATGATGTGCATCTCGCGCCCGTCCTCCTGCACCGTAGCGGCGAGGAAGGGCGAGAACGCCGACGGGTCCTGCATCACGGGAGCCAGGAAGATCGTCACGGTATTGCCGAGCAATCTGGGGTCCCACCGACCGACCTCACCCGCGGTGACCGATACCTCACGGTCGTCCACCACCTGGCCCTCTGCGTCGCTGAGCTGGAACACGTAGCTTGTCTCGAGGAAGTCCGGGCTCAGCGCCGAGGACAGCCACGGCGAGTTCCGCGCGGCCACCTCGGTGAGGATGTCCAGGGCCCGGGCGCGGCGCGTCAGTATCTCCTCCTCGAGGAGTCCGACCTCCGCGGCCAGCTCGGTCGGAGTGTTGACGCGGACCCTCCGCACGACCACCTTCGATTCAGACTGCTCGCCGGCGAGGGTCGCCTCTGCCAGAAGCCATACGCCGGGCTCGTACCAGGCATACCGCGCATCAAACGAGGGCCGGGCACTCGTCTCCCGGGCAACCTCCACCACGGTGCGGCTGTCCTCGTCCCTTGCGCCCCGGCCGACCTGGATGCGAAGCGGGACGGCAGCACCGTCAGGCGTCTCCCGGAAGTCGCTGTAGACGACATGGTAGGAGGGCCGGACCGCTCTCTCGCGCACGCGACGGACGGACTCGTTGACCTCAAGCCATTCCTCCTTCGTCGGCACCAGCCGCCTCCCGTCAATGTGGATGTGAGCTATCCCCCCGCGGCGGGGCCCTGACAGGGCATAGTCCCACCCGACCATGAACAGCCTGGGCGCAACGTGTGGCTGGATGCTCGCGCCTTGCTCCGCTCGCCTCAACGCAACTGCGTACGCACCCTCGCCCCCAGCCGGGCGCTCTTCGGCCATGGCCACCTCGAAGCTGTCAGGAGACCGGGCGTACAGCCGAAGTGCCGTCTGCAGCTCACAGCCCGTCAGGCAATCCTGGAGATAGGTCCCCCCGTCGAGTCGGGAGGCGCCGATCGGCCTGAGCCCACTGTCCCCGGCTGTTTCCCACGGCCTCTCTCCGTCGAGCGTGACCCACTTGCGCTTCACAATGTCGGGCACCAGGCCGCGTGAGTCCCACAGTACCGAGAGCGAAGACAGGTACGGCCGCTCCCAGCGGAAGCGTTGCTCCACTCCCCTTCCCTCGATCAGGAACCGGTACTCCAGAGAATCGACCGTCTCCGACGGAGGCAGCAGCCACGGCCGGTTCCGTTCCAGGACGGCAGCCATGAGTTCAGTAGCATCGCTGTAGATGTCCTCGGGCGTTACTTCGGCGGCCGGAGGCAGGTCCACGGCCGTCTCTGCATCCTCGGGGCTCTTCGGCGGCTCGGCGAGGGGGTGCAC
>CBFDAZ010000030.1:0-17523 GCA_965602825.1 uncultured bacterium | reverse complement strand
GAAGTCATACGCGTACCGACCCTTGACGCACAGGCTGCCGTCGCTGGCGGGGCTGTCATGGTCCGGCTCGATACCGACGATGCGGTTGTCCCGGAGCAGGACGTACATCCCGCATCCGACGCCACAGTGGGAGCACGTCGTCTTCACGCGGGCGAGGTCCGCGACGCGGCCCAGGCCCACCCGCTTCTTGTCTACGAGCGCACCCACCGGGCAAGTGTCTACGCAGTGACCGCAGAGGACACAGGGGGAGTCCATCAGCGTCCCGTCGAACACGGTGGCGACGTGGGCGTCGAACCCGCGCAGGGCCACCGTCAGTGCATCCACCCCCTGCACCTCAGCGCAGATGCGAACGCATCGCTCGCACATGATGCACTTGTCGTAGTCACGCAAGATGAAGGGGTTGTCGTCCGGGTTGACCTGGTACCTGGAACGGAACGGCTTGTCGGGGAAATCCAGGCCGTACTCGTAGGCCAGGTCCTGAAGCGCGCAGTTGCCGTTGGCCTCGCAGCGCAGGCAGTCGTTAGGATGCTCCGAAAGCAGAAGCTTGATGATCGTGCGCCGGATGTCCTCGATCTCATCCGTATGGGTTCGCACAACCATGCCATCCCGAACGAGGATGCAGCAGGAGGGTTGCAGGCCGCGGAGCCCCTCGATTTCCACAAGGCAGAGCCGGCACTGGCCGGTGGGGACGAGCCGCCGGTCATAGCACAGGTTGGGGATGCGAATGCCGTTCCGCAGCGCCACCTGCAGTACCGTTTCGCCCTCCAGAACCTCGAAGGGCTGGTCGTTGATCGTGATGTGCATCGGCGTCCTCCAACGCGCGGTCGGTGCTGCGGAGCAGTCATCCGCACACCGATACGACTCTATCCCTTGGTCACGGCATCGAACTTGCACACCTCAAAGCACGCGCCACACTTCACGCAGAGCTCCGGATCGATGGTGTGCGGCTCCTTCGGCTCGCCGCTGATCGCTCCGCTCGGACACGCCTTGAAGCAGGCGTGACAGCCCGTGCAGGTCTCCGGGTCGATGCGGAAGTCCAGCAGGGCCGGGCAGACACCCGCCGGGCAGCGCTTGTCGATGATGTGGGCTTCGTACTCGTCCCGGAAGTGCATGATGGTTGACAGCACAGGATTGGGGGCCGTCTGGCCCAGACCGCACAGCGAGGCCGCTTTCACCTTCTGCGCCAGGTCCTCGAGCTCATCGAGTTGCTCCGGTATCCCCTCGCCTCGCGTGAAGGCCTCGACCATCTCGAGCATGTGCTTCGTGCCAATACGACACGGAACGCACTTGCCACAGCACTCCGACTGAACGAAATCAAGGAAGAACCGGGCCGTATCTACGATGCACGTCTGGTCGTCCATGACAACCATGCCACCGGAGCCCATGATGGCTCCGATGCTCTGCAGCGATTCGTAGTCGATCGGCAGGTCGAGGTACTCCGCCGGCACGCAGCCTCCCGAGGGCCCGCCCATCTGCGCGGCCTTGAATGGCCGACCCGCCTGGGTGCCGCCGCCGATGTCGTAGACGACCTCGCGCATTGTCGTCCCGATGGGAACCTCGATCAGGCCAGTGTGCGCCACCTTGCCCGCCAGAGAGAAGATCTTGGTGCCTTTGCTCTTCTCGGTGCCTCGCGAGGCGAACTCCTGGGCGCCCCGCAGGATGATGACAGGGACATTGGCGAACGTCTCAACATTATTGATGTTGGTGGGCTGGCCCATCAAACCGCTCTCGGCGGGGAACGGAGGTCGCGGCCGCGGCGTTCCCCGCTTGCCCTCGGTGGAAGCGATCAGCGCGGTCTCCTCGCCGCAGACGAAGGCGCCCGCGCCCTCCTTGATGTGCAGGTCGAACGAGAAGTCGGTGCCGAGGATACGCTCGCCCAGGAGTCCCAGTTGAGTGACCTGGTCGATGGCGAGCCGTAGGTGCTCGATGGCGATCGGATACTCGGCCCGGACGTAGATGTACCCTTCGTCGGCTCCGATGGCGTGGGCGCCGATGAGCATCCCTTCGAGCACGGAGTGAGGGTCGCCCTCCAGAACCGCTCGGTCCATGAAGGCGCCCGGATCGCCCTCGTCTGCGTTGCAGATGAGGTACTTGTGCTCGCCCGTCGACTTGCGCGAGAACTCCCACTTGAGGCCGGTGGGGAACCCAGCCCCCCCTCGGCCCCGCAGCCCCGAGCTCTTCACCTCCTCGATGACCGCCTCAGGTGACATGGTGGCAAGCGCCTTCGCCAGCGCGGCATAGCCATCGCGCTCGATGTAGTCATCGATGCTGGTGGGGTCGATCCGGCCGCAGTTGCGCAGCACCACCTTCTTCTGCTTGGCGTAGAAGGGAACGCAGGCCGCTTCCTTGATGGGCTCGGCGTCGGGGTCGGACCGGTAGAGGAGACGTTCGACCGTCTCGCCCTTGAGGGTGGCCTCGATGATCTCCGGCACATCGTCCGGCGAAACGCCGTGGTAGAAGGTCCCCTGCGGATCGACCTCGATCACCGGGGCAGCGGCACAGAAGCCGTGACACCCTGTTCCGACAACGTCCAGGGCACCCTCTTGACCCGACTCCCGCAAGTCCCGTCGGATCCGGTCGATGACTTCAAGAGCTCCGAACGCGCGACACCCTGTGATGCAGACCCGAAGGCGGGGCCTGGCGGGGTCACGAGCCGTCCGAAGGCCATCGCGCAGTCCCTCCAGTGCGGCCGGCGATTCCAGCGGACGCGTGTCGGTCGTGTTCATGTCCACCATGCCTCTTCGGGCGCCACAACGGCTCAGGCTGCGGTGCGTTATTCTCGGCGGTAGCGTTCGAGGATTGATGTGACATTGCGGGGTGTCAACCTGCCGTAGTACGTATCATCAATCAACATGACCGGTGCAAGCGAACACGTACCGAGGCAAGCCACCGTCTGCAGGGTGAACAGAAGATCGTCGGTGCTCTCGCCGTCCTCGATGGCAAGCGTATCCTCTATGGTATCAATAATTCTCGTCGCGCCAGCCACGTGACACGCCGTACCCCGGCAGACCCGGATCATGTGGCGCCCCCGCGGCTGGAAACGGAACTGGGCGTAGAAGGTGGCGACCCCGTAGACCCTCGCCCAGGGCACACCCAACTCCTCGGCGATCTTGGCCAGCACGCTGTTCGGCAGATAGCCGTAGGCGTCCTGAGCGCGCTGCAGAGCCGGGATCACCGACGATTCCTGACGCGGCAGGCCCTGCAGGGCCCCCTTCAGAAGCGTCAGGTCGGCATCATCTTCGGGCAAGCGAAGCTCGTCAGGCCTTCCCTTGCGCCAACGCACATCGAGTTTGTGCAGAGTTCTCATCAACGACGCTCCACCGTTAAGTGTATGGCCACCGTAGGAGCTACGGCCTGTGCGGTCACCCCGCGCGTCTTCGGCAGCCCCGCGGTGCACACCTCCATCTGGGGATTCGCCCATACACCGACAGAGCCGGGCGGCTCCGCCCGGCCCTGAAAGCTGGCTGTTGTCTGGCGAGCCATCCTCACCTCGGGGCTCTCTTGGTCACCTTTCCTGCCTTGAGGCAGGCAACGCACGCCGTGACGCGCCGCGGACGCCCGTTTACCACCGCACGAACCGTCTGGAGGTTGGGCTTCCAGCTTCGGCGGGTGCGGCGATGTGAGAAACTAACCTGATTGCCCCGCGATGGTCCCTTGCCACAAATCTCGCAAGTCCTTGCCATGCTAAGCACTCCTCACCATCCAGTCCCGTGGCCGCAGACCGGGGCCCTGGGCCCTGCCCAGTGTCAAGACCGCGAACGCGACGAGTGCAGACCCGAAGGGAATGTCCCTTAGCGCAGAACGCGAAGCCGACGAGACCGGATCATCTTCAGCGGGATCGCAAAAACCCTTGCCAACCCGCGACACGGCCCGGTATAATAGCACATCGCTCTTGCAGTGTAAAGCAGCGCAGGAATCGAAACGGAGTCGCACTTCTCAACACAGATGAGGTACCTCCCCCGCGCTCCCTACCTACCACCACCCAGCGATGCCGACAACTCTCTGACCTCCCGGCCCCGGGGTATCTCGGGGCTCGCGCTCCCCATGGGCGTGTTCCTTTCGACCGGCAGCGCGCGCAGTGCCTCCGACTTCAGTCTGGTCAGCGCCGGGGCGGCCTTCATACTGCTCTTCGGCGCCTCGACGCTGGTAGCCTACGGGGTCGTCTACGCGCTGGGCAGGGCCCTTCCGGACGTGCCTCTGGTGGCAATCTACACCTACACGCTCCCCGTTCCCTACCCCGACCCCTACGTTGGGTGGCGCATCGGTGTCCACCTGATCCGCTTCGCCGCCTTCCTGACGCTGCTCCGCTTCAGCCCTATCGCGGGGTATCACGGGGCCGAGCACAAGGTCGTCAATGCCATCGAGCAGACCGGCAGCCTGGACGAGGAGGTTGTCCGCAAGATGCCCCGGCAGCACATGCGCTGCGGGACCAACCTGCTGGCGGGCCTGGCCCCGATGCTGCTGGAGTTGACACCCGACGTGAACATGACTCCAGCAACGCTTGCCATCCTCCTGGCTGTGGGTCTGCTGCTACGCCGAGAGATCGGCTACGTCGTCCAGACGGTCTTCACCACCCGGGAACCTTCCCGGGCCCAGCTTCGAGCCGGGATCGAGAGCGGGAGGAGACTGTGGAAACGTTGGATCGATACTCCACCACGCCCGACGGCGCCCGCTGACCGGCTCTGGGGCCGGGGACTGCCGCAGGTGGGGCTGGGACTGTGTGTCGGCGTCGTTGCCCTGCACTACGCCAGCCTCCTCGCCTTCTGGCTGCTGAGGCGGGGACTGTGAGCGGGCCTCGACGGTTCCGAAGCCGGGCCAGCACCACCGAAGAACCGAGCCTACGGAGTGAGCGTCTTGGCCGCACAGCGAGTTAGAGCCTCAGCCCCCGGTCGCCTGTGCCTGTTCGGAGAGCATCAGGACTTCCTGGGCTTGCCCGTCATCGCACTGGCGATGACCCGCGAGATCACGTTCACCGGCACCCGGCGGGCGGATACCCGCTTCCACCTGGGTCTGCCGGACGTGGACGATGAGGACGGATTCAACCCAGCAGAGGAGCTGCCCTACCGCAGCACGCGGGACTACATACGGTCCGCCGTCAACGTGCTGCGCCGAGCCGGCCTGATCGTGGGGTCGGGATACGACGTCGAGGTGCGCGGCAACATCCCGATCAACGCGGGCTGCGGCAGCTCGTCCTCAATGGTGATCGCCTGGATCGGCTTCCTCGCCGCCTCGCAGGACGGGGCCAGCCCGGTCGATCCGGCCCTGGTGGCTCGCCTCGCCCACGAGGCCGAGGTGCTGGAGTTCCGGGAGCCCGGTGGCATGATGGACCACTACACGTCGGCGCTGGGCGGCCTGTTGCACATCAAGACCGAGGGCGAGATCGAGTGTACCCGACTGCCGGCGAAGCTGGACGGCTTTGTGCTCGGCGACTCGCTGACCCCCAAGGACACGACCTCCACCCTCGCCCGATCGCGGGAGGCGATGGCCGAAGCCGTCGAGGTGATCAAGGGCGCGATCCCGGGGTTCAGCATCCATGCAACGCCGCTCGACGAGGCCCGCAAAGCGTTCGGCAGACTCGAGCCGCGCGGCCGCGAGATGCTGGAAGGCAACCTGATCAACCGCGACATCTGCCGGCAGGGCCGCGAACTCCTGCAGGCCGAGGAACCGGACCTGGGGCGATTGGGGAACCTCCTGTTTCAGCACCACGAGCAGCTGTCGCGCAACATCCAGGTCTCGACCGAGAGAATCGATCGGATGGTGCAAGCGGCCCGCAGGGCCGGCGCCCTGGGGGCCAAGATCAACGGGTCAGGCGGCGGCGGATGCATGTTCGCCTTCGCTCCGGGTCGTGAGGCGGCGGTGGCGGACGCGATCCGGTCGGCCGGCGGGGAAGTCCACGTTGTCTCTCCGCACCCCGGGCTGAACGTAGTCATTGAGTAGCTTGCACGAGCGAGCCGCAGATACGACAGGCCAGCGACCATGCGTTCACTCAAGATCTCCATCAGCGGCGTGAGAGGCATCGTCGGCGAGACCCTCGACCCGCGCCTGGTCACCAACTTCGCCCAGGCCTTCGGGACGCTGGTTGGGCCTTCGACGGTGCTCATGTCCCGGGACACCCGTCCGTCGGGGCAGATGGTGGCCTCCTGTGTGGCCGCCGGCTTGCTGGCCACCGGTTGCGAGGCAGTTGATCTTGGTATCTGCCCGACACCAGCCCTCCAGTGGGCCGTCAAGTCGACCGATGCCTCAGGGGGCATCGCGGTGACGGCCGGACACAATGCGATGGAGTGGAACGCCCTGAAGTTCATCCGGGACGACGGGCTGTACCTGAACCCCAACCAGGGCGAGGAGCTGCTGAACATCCTCCACCAGGGCGAGTTCACCAAGGCCGATCACGAGCAGATCCGTTCGATGCTGGAGGCCCCCGAGGATGTGGCGCACCACCATCTGAGGGCACTCGCCGAGCGCATTGACACCGGCGCGATCGAGCAGGCCGGGCTGAAGGTCGCCGTCGACTGCTGCAATGGAGCGTGCTCGCGGTTCTCGCCCGGCTTCATCGAACAGATCGGTTGCCGGGTCGTCCCCATCAACACCGACATCGGGCAACCATTCCCCCACGAACCGGCGCCGGGGCCGAACAACCTGGGACAGCTCCGGGCGCTTGTGGCCGCGGCGGAGGCCGACGTCGGGTTCGCCCACGATGCGGACGGCGACCGTCTGGGCATCGTCACCGAGGAGGGCGAGGCGCCGGGCGAAGAGGTGACGCTGTGCCTGGCAACGGAATCGGTGCTTCGGCGCGGAGAGCCCGGCCCAGTGGTCACCAATATCTCGACGACCAGGGCCGTTGACCGGGTGGCCCAGCGCTACGGTCGGCCGGTCATCCGCGTACGCGTGGGCCAGGCCTTCGTGGCCGAGGCGGCTCAGACGAACGAGGCGGCGGTCGCCGGCGAGGGAAGCGGCGGGGTCATGTTCCCACGGATCAACTGCGCCCACGACAGCATCGCGGCGATGGCGCATGTCCTGCAGCTCATGGCCGAGACCGGCCGGCCCATCGGGCGACTGGTGGCCGACCTGCCCAAGCTCCACATGTCCAAGCTCACCATCCCGTGTCCGCCCGATCGGGTCTCCGGCGTTATCGAGAGCATCCGCCGGGAAGCCGAGGATGGGACCTTCGGCGGCGAGATCGACATGGAGGACGGAGTGAAGGTCAGCGACGGCGATAGCTGGGTTCACGTCCGCGCCTCCATGACCGAGCCCCTGATCCGGGTGATCAGCGAAGCGCCCGGCAAGGAAGAGGCCGACGATCTGGCAGAACGCTTCGCTCGAAGGGTGCGGCAGGCGTTGGTGTGAGTTGACCGCCTCGCCCATCGCGCGCCGAACGACGGAAGGTCCGCATGTCTACGCCACTCTCACCGGTCCATACCCTCAAGATCAGCATATCGGGCGTCCGAGGTGTCGTCGGCGACTCGCTGACGCCACAGCTCGTCGTGGGCTTCTCGCAGGCCTTCGGCTGCTATGTGGAGGGCGGCGTGGTCCTGATCGGCCGGGACACTCGGCAGACGGGCGAGATGGTGCGGTGCGCCGTAGTCGGGGGGCTGCTCGCATCGGGATGCTACTGCATTGACCTGGGCATCGTCCCCGTGCCAACGGTTCTCATCGCCGTGAAGCAGCTTCAGGCCGATGGGGCGGTCGCCATCACCGCCAGTCACAACCCGGCCGAGTGGAACGCGCTCAAGTTCGCGCAGTCGGACGGCTTCTTCCTGAACGCGTATCAGGCTTCCGAGCTCCTGGATGTCTACCATCAGGGGGAGTTTCGCCTGGCGCCGATCCCCGAGATGAGCGAGGTCGAGTTCGACCGCGACGCCGTCCGACGCCATATCGGCCTGCTCCTCAAGGCCGTTGACGTCGCCGCCATTCGCCAGCGCCGCTTCAGGGTCGTGGTGGACTGCTGCAACGGAGCCGGCTCCGTGATGACCGTGCAGTTGCTGCGAGAGCTGGGATGCGATGTGACCATGATCCACGACACCCCCGACGGCAGATTCCCGCACAATCCGGAGCCAATCCCTGAGAACCTGGGCGACCTGCAGCAGGCCGTCGGCGAGGCGGGAGCCGATATCGGCTTCGCCCAAGATGCCGATGCCGACCGACTGGCGGTCGTCTCGGCCGAGGGGTCCGCGATCGGTGAGGAGTTCACCCTCGCCTTCGCGTGCGACGCTGTGACCTCTCGCACGCCCGGCACGATCGTGACCAATACGTCCACCAGCCGGATGATTGACGAAGTGGCCGAGAGGAACGGCGGCCAGGTGATCCGGTCCAAGGTCGGCGAGATCAACGTGGTCGAGCGAATGAGGCGCGAGGGGGCCATCATCGGGGGCGAGGGCAACGGCGGCGTGATCTATCCCCGGGTGCACTGCTGTCGCGACAGCATGGCCGGTATCTGCTTGATCCTGGAAGGGCTCGTCAGACACGGGAGCGTATCGGCGTGGACCCAACGGTTCCGACCCAGCTCCATCCACAAGACGAAGATCGAGTGCCCTTCAGCCAAGGTGCAATACGCTCTGGCCGCCGTGCGGCGCCAGTACGCCGACCAGCACCTCGACCTGACAGAGGGTATCAAGGTGCTCTGGCCGGACACCGAGAGCTGGCTCCACATCCGCCCCAGCAACACGGAACCCGTCATCCGCGTGATCGCCGAGAGCGACACGGCCAGCGAGGCCGAAGGCCTCTGTGCAGACGCCGTGCACGTCCTGCAGGCGGCCATTCAGGGCTGACCCCAGGGCCGTCCCACCTGGTCCGCCGGCGCAGGCCGGCGCATCGCACGTCACAAGGACCTTGCCTCCCCACCGTCGAACTCACCCTCGAAGTAGCTTCATCGCCTGTCCGGAGACGACCGTGCCTACGACCCCCGGCCCCTGGGAACGGCCCCCGCAGGCCTCCACCACCACGCCCGGCACGCGCGTGACGATCTTGACGAGCAGCTACGGGGGCGGACATGCGATGGTAGCCCAGACCGTTGCGGCTGCCCTCCTGGAGCTCCGCCCGGCCCTACAGATCGAGGTCATTGACTTCTTCGACACCTTCGTCGGCACCCGGTTCAACAAGGTCGTCTCCGCGGCCTACGTCCACAGCGTGCGGAAGGCGCCCTTCCTGTATGGCTGGTTCTATTACGTGACACAGAAGATCGGCGAACGAAGCGCCCTGCAGTCGCGCCTCAACCACATCGGCCGCGACAGCCTCGGGCGCTATCTGAACGATCACAGGCCGGACCTGGTCATAAACTGCTACCCGACGCCAGCGGGGGTCGTGTCAGCCTTGAAGCTGTCCGGCGTCGTCAGCATGCCGTCGGTCACGATCATGACCGACTTCGCGGTCCACAGTCAGTGGATCCATTCGGGCGTGGAACTCTACATCGTGGGAAGCGCGTCCATGCGTCAGGGACTCATCGACCGTGGAATTCCGCCCGAGCATGTCCTCGCGACCGGCATTCCGGTTCGCCCGTCTTTCACGGCACCCGAGCAACGCGCGGCCGATGGGCCGGCCCTGGTGACCGTTGGCGCAGTGGGAATGCTTAAGGGCGCGGTGCCTCTCTGCCGCGATCTGTCGGGAGTGCTCGATCGCACGGTCGTCATCTGCGGCCATGACGCAGGACTCCGGCAGCGGCTCACGCCCATCCAGGTCGCGCGAGACGGCCGGCTGGAGGTTCATGGGTTCGTGGACGAGATGCACCGCTACATGTCAGAGGCGCGGCTACTGGTGGGCAAGCCCGGGGGAGTGACCGCGTCCGAGGCCCTCGCTGTCGGCCTCCCGATGGTGCTGTGTGGCATGATTCCGGGGCAGGAACAGGAGAACGCCAAGTTCCTCGTTGAGGGAGGAGCGGCCCGCGTTCCCGCCAATCGACGTGAGCTCTGTCGCACAGTGAAGCAGTTGCTGGCCAGCCCCGACGAGCTGGCGGAGATGTCCGCCTGTGCGGCTGCGCTCGGCCGGCCCAACTCGGCGAGCGACGCGGCGGCCGCCATCGTGGAGTTGATGGAGGCCGGCCATGGCGACCGGTAACGTCGGTCTACGGCGCCTGACGCCCTTCCCCTACCTGGCCACTTTGGCCCTGACCGTCTCGTGCCACGCCGGCATGCTTCTCTGGCTGCTTCCCGCCCACGGATCCGAGAGGCTCGGCCTCCCCTCCAAGGCCACCGGCGGCATTGCAGCCGTCTACCTTCTGCTGGCCTTTGGTCTGAGAGCGCCGTTGGCTCGACTCGTGGACCGGGTCGGCAGTAGAGCTCTGGTGATTTACGCACTGGCAGGCTGCGCTCTGTCCTTCGCGGCCATTGCGAACGCTCCCTCGGGCGGGCTGCTGCTCATCGCCGTCGCGGTCCATGCCGCGTGCGCCGCTGCCCTCTGGCCCGGCATCGTGGCGGGACTCGCTACGACCGTCGGTCGCCACAATCGGCCTCACATCCTCGGCCGCGTGCTGGTCGTCGAAATCGTGGCGGCGGCAGTCGGCGCCCTGGCTGCCAACCTCCTGGCGTACGGCGGCGTGAACCTGGTCGTCACAGGACTCATGGTGATCTGGATCGGCACCGTCTTCGCAGCGCTGGCCGGTCTACCGAACGACGCTGCGCTGCCGGCGATCGCTCCGGCGTTGGTGGGCAGCGACAGGATGCGTGCCGTCTGGGCCGGCCTGCAATCCCGCACGTGGCCGTTGGCGTCTGCGTCGGTCGGCGGTTGTGCCCTCGGGATGCTGGCTGTTGGGGCGTTCCCTCTCTCGGTCAGGGCGCTGGAGCTCCGTCCCGGGCAGGCGGCTCTGGCTACCGCGCTGGCCGGCGTCGTGGGGACGTTGATGGGCCTCGCCCTCATGCGGCAAACAGATCCCGGCCGGAGCAGGTCCGGCATTTCCGCCACGTTCAGTCTGGCCCTGATCCTGGCGGGGATTGCCCTTGGATTGGTTCCAGACCACGCAGGGCCGGCAGGCGTGCTCGCAGCGCTCTTGGTGGCGTTCGCCGGTGCACCGGGGTGTGTGGTGGCCTTCGGCAGCTCTGTCGTGGACGCAGTCAGACAGGCGGGCGATGAGCACGCGTCCGTTGCCCATCTGGCGTTCACGATTGCCGGGGCAGTCGGGATGGCGACGGGCGCCCTCGGCGCTGGCCTGCTCTGGGGCGCTGAGCGGCCGGCAGTCGCAGTCAACGTCGCAGCCGGGGTCTTCTGGCTCGCAGCAATCCTTCATGCCATTCGCGCGTATGCCGCGCTCCGGGAGCCGCCTGCCGGCGCCAGCGGTGACCGGTCCGCCGGTCCGGAGCCTTAGATGACCCGACAGCTCATCGCCGCAGCCGCCGGTCTCTCGGCGGCCTACACCTTCGGCGGCCATCTCTTGGGCCGCGCGAGCGCCCTGAAGCGTCGGGCGGACTTGCGCGACGTCGTTGCACTGACCTTTGACGACGGTCCGGATCCCCAGGCAACACCGGCCATCTTGCAGTGCCTCGCCAAGCATGACGTGCCGGCGACCTTCTTCATGGTCGGGCAGCGCGCCGGCAGGCATGCGGCGCTGGCTCGCGAGGTGGCCGAAAGCGGGCACGATCTGGCCAACCATACCTACTCCCACCGGCACCTGTGGACCCTTTCGCCGTGGGGAACGGCTCGCGAAATCAGGGAAGGGACGGAGGCCATCGCGGGTGCTGCCGGGCGGGCGCCGATCGCCTTCCGGCCGCCCTGGGGAATTTTCAATGCGGTCGCCCACGGCGCCGCGGAACGCCTGGGGCAGCCCTCGGTGGTCTGGTCTGTTCGATCTGAGGGCCTGGTCTGGCGGCCCACGGCGGACGAGATGGCCGACCACGTGGTCCGCAAGGTGGCCGGGGGCGACATCATCAACCTTCACGACGCGGGCGGCTTCCCGGACACACCCGCCCGCGTGTTAGCCGCTCTCCCCGGCATCATCGTCCGGCTGCGCGATGCCGGGCTTCGCTTTGTGCCCCTTTCCGACATGCTCTGACTCCCGCCCATAGAGCGCCAGTAACCGATCCCGGGAGATCCACAGCTCCGCCGGATCCCTCGTGCGTGTGCCTCGATCCGTCCGTCTGCGCCCCAGAGGATGGTGGCGGGCCGTGAGCAGGCGTTGATACACCCGCAGAAGTCGGAACCGCAGCCCGTCCGCGAGGGGCCGGGTCTCGAAGCCCAGCTTCTGCGCGCCGTAGTGCAGCATGGTGGTTCCGCAAAACGCGGCCAGATCCCGGTATTCCTGCCTCGCCTCCACAACGGCCGCCAGGTCTTCCAGCCCCTTGATCAAGGCTTCCCGAAATAGCCAGCCAACCTGGCGTGGCCTCTGCGCGTGTTGGTGGAGCGACCGGAGTATATCGTTGCGGAGATGGATCTCCCCCACTCGCCTGCCGCGCGTTAGCACAGTACCATCGGCGAGTGTGAGGTCATCGCCCCTGTACCTCACAGCCCTCAGCCGCAAGGCGCCGCCCTCTGCCGGCCCGACGTCTTCCACCCGCCATAGCCACAGGAAAAAGCGTTCCTGAACGTCCCATAGCCACGCAGTAAGGGTTCTCACCACGTTACCCACGGACTCGCGCGTTGTTCAGTATTGAGCGGGAGGCTTCGCAGACCTACCGGCGCGCACCTCCCACGGTGCGGCCGAAGGACTTGGCCAACGGGCAGTCGAACTGTGTGGGCGTCGCCGCAAGCCTTTCGCTCGGGCACAGCAGTAGCTCTTTCCAGGCGCCGACCCTGTTGACGGAGAGATCACCGTGATCAGCAACTGGCTGGGCCTCCTGGCCGTGCTTACGGCACCGTGCTTTGCAGCGCGCGACGAGTCATCGAGGCTCGACCTCAACTTTGCGGCGGGTGAGGGGACGTGGCATACCGTCGGCCAGGGCGAGGTAAGGTGGGAAGGCGACGGCGAGGCGGCATCGGTGCAGCTCAGCCCAGACAGCGGATATGCCGGCGTGGCGGCTCTGTTGCCCGACGAGGCTGCAGGCCGCCTGGTGGACATTGAGGTGACCGTCTCGGGCAACGGCAAGGCCGAGTTCGTGGCGTCGTTCTCTCCCAACGAGGGCAGGGCGCCCGATAGCCCGGCGTGGATGGCCGACCTGTCGGGCGGCAAGCGCCGACGCCTGGCCGCACGGCTGGCACCGCCCGCAGGCACCGGAGCACCCCTCTACCTGCACCTCGGCGCACGCGGCAGCGGGCACGTCTCGGCGAGCGACCTGGTAGTCGTAAGCGAGGAAGCGCTTGCCGCCGTCGAAGGGCCCAAGGACGCGGCTCTGCCCGCCGGTTGGGAGCCGACCGGCAATCTGGATGCGACGCCCCGCCGAATGGGGGAAGCCACAGAACTCCTCGTCGAGGTGGCCGGGGTCGAGTTCGCGCTGGTCCCCCAGGCGGCCTGTACCGTCGGCACGCTTGCACCGCTGACGGCCCTGGTGACGAACCGGGGCGGCCGGGAGAAGACCTTGGTCGTTCGGGCGGCGTGTCCGGACGGCCTCGCGTTCGACCCACGCGAGTTCCCCCTGACGCGCGCCGGCACCGACCGCGCGGTTCTCAGGTTCCAGGGCTTGCTGCCGGGCACGTACGCGGCCCGGATGGACGTCAGTTGCGGCGAGGACGCTGCGTCAATCCCCGTGGAGGCTACCGTCGCACGCGGCTACCCCGCCTTCGGCACGACGGTCTCGGACGGCAACCAAGTCACGGGGCGCTGGCAGATCAGGGAGATCCTCGTCCGAGCATCAAAGCAATCGAGCGCTCAGGACCTCTTGGCGCAAGTGCAGCCGCACCTCCTGGACTCGCCCGCCATCCCAGTTGTGCATTTCGATGGACTTCCACCTCCTGAAGTGCTGCGGGCGGTCGTGCAGGAGCTGAAGGGCAAGGTCGGCCTTTACGGGCCGGCGTGGCGCTCCGACCGGCCGTTCACCGGCGGCGACCCCCGGGCCGCGGCCGAAGCGCTCCTGGCAGTCTCCCGGGAGGTCTTCTCGACGGTCCGCACCAGCGACCTGGAGGCCGCCGTCCTCTCGCCCGTCTTCGACCACTCGGCAAACCAGCCCGGCTCCTCCGAGAACGGCCTCCTGAACACCTGCCTGGACCTGGGAATGAGCGAGTACTTCGCGGCGGTGGCTGTTGCCGGGCCTTCTCTGCCGGCGAGCGGCGCACTTGGGGAATCAGTCAATGGCCGCAATCTGCGCGACGCCAGTCCCTTCTGGACAGGCCTTGACAAGGCCTGTTACCTGTCAGGGGTGGACATGGCGCTGGAATCCCGCGATGTCTATCTGCCCTTCCTGACATCGAACATACATGGTCCTGCTTCGGTGGACGAGCGCCTTGACGCCCTCAAGGCGACCCATGCCATGGCCTGCACCGCTTACGTCGGCTGCACCGGCGCAACGTTCCCGGAGTCGGCCGCGCCCGGTAACATCGCCCTGACACGCCCCGATGGCAGTCTCTCAGCGGTTGGGATGGCCGTCAGGGAACTCAGCCGGGAACTGGCGGGCGCCAGGGCGATTGCGCGTTCGTGGGAGGACAAGGGCATCCCGGGCCGCATCGGCGAGCCGATCGTCGTACTGCCGTTCCTCCGTGGTCCCGAGGCGATAATCGTCATCTGGAACAACACGTCCGTTGCGCGTCACCTGACCCTGACCCTGAGGGATGTCCCATACTCCGAGCACACGCTGGCCATCTCCCATGCTGATCCCTTCGTCGCGCGAACCTACCAGGACCACTTCCGGTTCAGCGATGAGGCCGTTAAGGCGAACGCTCGGGAGGTGTACATCCGTTCATCGCCTCTCCAGGTCATGGTGGTCCGCTACCGATTCCGGGTCGCTTTGACCACCTGGCTGGCGTCCGTCGAGTTCACGCCGAAGTCCAGGATGAAGTCAGGGGGCCCCCCGGCACACGACGACCGGCCCTGGTGGAAGAAGCTGCAAGATTGGGCTGATGGCAAGGAATGACCGCGCCCCCCTCCCCGAATTCTGCAGCGCAACCTAAGCGGCGGCTTCGGCGCCGGATCATCGGGAAGCGCGACGCCATCCCTCTCGAGGAACGGCGCGCCTCGAGCGAAGCAATCTGCGCCCGGGTTATCGAGAGCGCGGAGTTCCGGAGCGCATCGTTCGCTGTATTGTTTGCCAGCTTCGGGAGCGAGGTGGACACGACCAGCCTTATGGCCGCAACTCTTGCCGCAGGCAAACGTCTCGCCCTGCCGCGGGTGCATCCTGTTACCCGCGAACTGGAACTGCGTGAGGTGCAGTCCATCGAGAAAGACCTCGCTCCCGGCCTCTGGGACATCCCCGAACCCGTTCCTGCCGGCTGCCCGGAGGTCGCCCTGGAGGAGATCGACTTCGTCCTCGTTCCCGGCGTCGCGTTCGATCGTGACCGACGCCGACTCGGGTACGGCGGCGGCTACTACGACCGCATCCTCGCGCGGCTGTCGCCCGGTGTCCCCGCCATCGCGATCTGCTTCGGGGCGCAGTTGGTGCCCGAGGTGCCGGCAGACCATCACGATCTCCGGGTGCCGGTCATCATAACGGAGAACGAACGGATTGAGCAGCAATGAGAGATCGAATCCGGCTGAAGAGCATGCAGTTCTACGGGCACCACGGTGTGGACGCGGCTGAGCGCGATCTCGGGGGCAGGTTCGCCTTCGACATTGAGCTGGTGGCGGATCTCACGCGGCCGGGCGAGAGCGACGATCTGAGCGACACGGTGGACTACAAGGCCATCTACGATCTGGTGGCTCGCGTTCAGAGACGGGGCTTCAACCTGCTGGAGTCTCTGGCGCAGAATATCGCTCGTGAGATCCTGCAGGCCTTCGAGGTGGAGGAAGTCACGGTTCGAGCCCGGAAGCAGAGCGTCCCGCTCGGCGGCCTCATCGACTACGCCGAGGTGGAGCTGACCCGGTCGAAGAGCGACCTGCAGTAGCTCAGCCGGATGGCCGATCTGACCGCGGGCCACGCTTTGGCCCGCCGTCCGCTCCGCTACTGCAGAGGAGGGATCGCTGCCCATGTTGATCGATGTGTACGATTGCGTGTCGCCCCTCGACTACCGTTACTACGCGACCAATCCCAAGCTGGTCGAGCTTCTGGGTCCCTTTGTCAGCGAACGTGGCCGGCTGGAGTCCGAGCTGGCCGTCGAGGCGGCGGTGGTCCGGGTCCTGGCTCGGCGCGGTATCTGCAGCCACGAAGTCGCTGACGAGATCAGCCAGGCCGTCAGCAAGGTCGAGCTCGACGAGGTCAGGCAGGAGGACGCGCGGATCCACCATTCGACCCGTGCGCTGGTGAACTGCCTTCGCGCGAAGGTCGGCGATGCCGCGAAACCCTTCATCCACCTCATGCTGACCAGCTTCGATGTCAAGGATACGGCCGCGGCCTGGCGGTTCCAGCAGGCGGCTGACAGGGCGATCATCCCGTCGCTGCTGGATCTCGAGGAGACGTTAATCGGGCTGGCCCTCCGTGAGAAGGACACGCTTCAGATGGGCCGCACGCACGGTCAGCATGCCGTCCCGGTCACCTTCGGCTTCGCCATCGCGTCCTTTGTCAGCCGTCTTGGCGGGCGCATCGAGGCAATCCGTGCCGCCGCCGGCAACCTGCGCGGGAAGATCAGTGGCGGCGTCGGCGCGCACAACGCCCAGTCGCTGTTCATCGACGATCCCCTGGCCTTCGAGGCGGAGGTTCTGGCGGAGCTGGACCTGCAGCCATCTATCTCCTCGACCCAGATCGCCGAGGCCGAGCCGATGGCGGACTACATGCACGCCCTGGTCTCCACCCTCGGCGTACTGGCCAACCTGGCCGACGACATGCGGAACCTGCAGCGGACGGAGATCTCAACCGTCGCTGAGGAGTTCACGGCGGACCAGGTCGGGTCGTCCACCATGCCCCACAAGCGCAATCCCTGGAACTTCGAGAACATGAAGAGCATGTGGAAGGCCGCCGCGCCGCGGATGCTGACGGTCTACATGGACCAGATCAGCGAGCATCAGCGCGACCTCTCCAACTCTGCGTCGGCCCGCTTCCTGCCCGAGGTTATCGTGATTGTCGTCGCCACCGTACACCGCGCCAACCGGCTGATGGGCCGCATCGTGACCGATCGCGAACGCATGGCGGAGGTCTTCGGCATGACCGGCGGCATGTGCGCGGCAGAGCCGGCTTACATCCTCCTGGCCGCCCATGGACATCCCGACGCGCACGAGGCCGTCCGCAAGCTGACCCTCGCGGCCCAGGCCACCGGCAAGCCCTTCGCCGAGATCCTCTTCGACTCCGAGGAGCTGCAGCCGTACATCAGCCAGTTCACGGACAAGCAGCGAGATCTGCTCCGGCACGTGGAGCGCTATACCGGGATCGCGGCGGAGAAGACGCAGCGCATCTGTGGAATCTGGAAGGAGCGGCTGTGGCCCTCCTGAGGAACCGAGAGGGCTGGGCGGAGAGCGGGCGGAGAGCGGGCCGAGACACCGAGACGGGGCTCCCTCGCTGGGGAGCCCCGTACTGCATTCTGGTGCGGGCCGCCGCTCAACTCTCGATGATACACGCCAGATGCGCGACGGTGTCGTGGACGAGTTGC
>CBFDAZ010000029.1:0-17901 GCA_965602825.1 uncultured bacterium | reverse complement strand
ACCAAGCGGGCCTTTACGCCGCTCTCGGCGACCCGCTCCATCGCGGTCTCCGAGCAGCGGGCCGGAATGCCAAACGCGACGATGAGCACCTCGGGGTCTTCGTCTCCCAGTTCCTGCCAGCGCACTTGCTCTTCGGCAACGCGCTCGTACAGCGCGACCAGTTCCCAGTTCTTCCGCTCCAGATCAGCCGGCTGTGCATAGAGTGAGTTGGCGACGTTGGAGGGCCTGCCCTTACGCACGCCGCCCACAGCCCATGGCTTCTCCGGCGCGCTCCACTCGTCACGCGGGCGCACCATAACCGGCTCCATCATCTGCCCGAGGGCGGCCTCGCTCAGGATCATGACCGGGTGGCGGTACTTGTCGGCGATGTCAAAGGCCTCTCCGCAGAGGTCATAGAGCTCTTGCAGGGTCGAAGGCGAGAAGGTGATGCAGCGGCCGTCTCCGTGCCCGGCGCCCCGTGTGGCCAGCCAGTAGTCGGCCTGTGACGTGCCGATGTTCCCCAGGCCGGGCCCCCCCCGCGACATGTTGACCACGACACACGGAAGCTCCGAGCCGATTATGTATGACAGGCCTTCCTGCATGAGCGAAATGCCCGGGCCGGACGAGGACGTCATCACACGGGCGCCCACCGCGGCAGCCCCCAACACCATGTTGATGGCCGCGACCTCGCTCTCCGCCTGCAGGTATACGCCGCCGACGTCCGGCAGATGCAGGGCCATGTACTCGGGGATCTCGTTCTGGGGCGTGATCGGGTACCCGAAGAAGTACCGACAGCCCCCCGCGATAGCGCCTTCTGCCGCGGCCTCGTTCCCCTTCATGAAGACCGGCTTGCCTTCACCTGACAACGTGCGCCTCCGTAGAGTTCTCTGAGCGATCTGTGTGTTCTCCGAGCCCGGCGAGCAGAGCGCGGCCTAGCTTCGGCCCTTGGCGCGGTACACCTCGATGCAGACGTCTGGACAGACCAGGGCACACTGGCCGCAGCCGGTGCATTTCTCGGGATCGATCATCTCGACCGGGTGATGTCCGGCCGCGTTCGTCTCGTTGCTGATGCGGAGGTTTTCCTGCGGACAGAAGGTCACACACCATCCGCAGGACTTGCACCGGTCGGCCCGGATGATTACGAGTGCCTTGGTTGCCACTTCCTGTGTCATGAACGCGTCCTCTCGTTAGGTCTCGGTCGGGGCCTCCCAGGCGGGGCGCATGTACCGAGAAAGGCCGAGCACGGGCAGCCCCTCAGCTACCTGTTCGCACTCCTCCACTGAGGGGAGAGCGCAACACACAACATAGATCGGCACGTCCAGTCGGGCCTCGAGTTGGCGCGCCTGCGCCATCCCTGCCGAGACGTCGGCAGCGGTTGTCGCCGGCCCGAGGTTCCCGTTGGCGATGAGGCCTGCAAGCGGCAAGCCCGCGGCCTGCGAGATTCGAGTACCCAGGTCAGCGACATCGCCGGCTGACTCCGCTCCGGGACGCCGCGGATTGACCACCAGGCAGAGCTTCGCGGTTCTGGCGCGGAGGGCCTCCCGCCAGTGCACCAACACCCCCGCACCATGCGGCTGCCCGCCGACGTCGATGATCAGGCCGGCGCCCGCGTCCCCCAACACGCTGCCGGTCTCTGCCGGCAGCGCCGGGACATCGTACACGTCGGCCTGCCCGCCCGGGGAGAGCACCCGCACGCCGGCCTCCGTCAGAGCCGCTCTCGCATCCCGCGATCTGAAGTACGGTGTGACCACGTCCAGATCGGCCAGATAGGTTGTGCACCGGCCGGCCCACTGGAGGGCTAGGTTGATGGCGATTTCCGTCTTGCCACTCCCGAATGGCCCCGCCAGAATGGCGACTCCGGGCGGCGTCAGGGCGGCCGGCAATGCCTCAGTTCTCATCGGTCTTCCGCAGAGGTGAGCTGTGTCGTCTCCCAAGCTCGTCAACCCATCGCAGCCCGGGCACCGACTCTACGATCCGCGTCATGGACCAACGGTCGGCCGCCAGGCAGAACGCAAACAGCAGAAGCGCCAGCGCGATCCACGTGGGCCAATTCGTCCGAACGACCACCGCAAGTCCTAACGCGCAGCCCAGCGCGTTCGCTCCCGTATCACCCAACATTACTCGCTCCGCCAGGTCGGCGACGCCAAAGACCAGTATCCCGCCGAGAAGGGCAGCAGCGACGATCGGCGGCGTCGCACGCCACGGCCGGGAGTGCATCCCCAACACCACGAGCAGGAGGGCGACAGCGGCGAAGGCCTTGGCCGCACGTCCGGGGCGGGTGTCCAGCATGTTGGTTGAGTTGGCGGACAGCGCAATCACGGCACCCGCCGGCAGCACCGTCCAACCCGGGGCTCCCAACAGGTAGGCCGCCCAGATACCGACTGCGGCGCCGCCGACTGCCTTGAGCAGCCCGGTGGTCAACCGTCTGTGTTTCACCAGATGGATCAAATGGCCCTTCATCCCGCGAACGTCAGGGGTCCCATAGGCATCATCGAGCCACCCCAGGAGGCCGAAGATGCCGGTGGCTGCCATCGCAGCGAACAGGTGGAGAGACCCGGATGAGGGCCACGCTCCTCGCTGCAGCACCAGAGCCATCGCTGTCCCGGCGGCCAGTGGCGCGGCCAGGGTGGCGCCGGCGCGTCCGACGACCGTGATCCCGCGGTAGTTCTCAGTCAGTAGGGCTGTGGGGCGCAGGCGAAGCACTACGAGCAGTGCCAGCGCCTCGGCGAGGGCAGCACAGCACATGACGAAAAGCAGCAGTGGCCCAGTCATTCGAGCGGGGCGAACTCCTCCGCCGAAGGCCCGTCCCCGTAGTTGCCCGGCTGGCCGGCGAGCACCATGATGAGGGAGAACCGGCCCCGCACCAAGTCCACATTGTCCACTGTCGAGATGCCCAATTCCCGGTACGTCTCGGTATAGGACACCTCGGGGCTGTCCTCGCACCCCACGATCGTGTCGATGCCCGCCGCGATCAACGCCTCGATCAGCGGGCCGTCCAGCGCTTCGTCCAGGGGCTCGGCGCCTGCTTCGGCCCCGCCGATGATGACGGCCATGGACGGCCTCGAGCTCCCAACGCGTCCGCGGATGTGGATCAGACCACGCCTCTTGAGGGTGTGAAGCCCGCCCTCATCAGCCTTGGCAACGTGGCCCGCGATGGCCTGGGCGGCCTTCTCGAAGGCCTCAGCCCGGCCGTTGGCCTGTGGGAAGGCCGACGCCGCTCGATCCCCAAACCCCTTCCGGAGCACGACCCAGTACGGAACCCGGGCGCCGGCCACGGTCAGGGCGTCAACGATGTCGCTCACTGAGGCGTTGTCTTCGGGTTGCGAGGTGACCAACACAGCAATGGACCGGCCATCGAGCTTGTGCGCCACGAGCCTCGGCAACGCTTCCCGAGCGAACTTCTCCTGCGCGCGGGCAGCCCGGCTGAAGGCGGCGTTCTCGTCCATCAACTCCGTGAACTGCTCGTTGAGGTCGAGCGTCTTCTGCTGCAACTCCGGATCGCCGCTCAACCCGACGCCCACCAGAAGCCCGACCAGCAGCATCAGGAATACCGCAACCAGGCTCAGCACGTGATGCCGCAGACTGATGCCCATGAGGCTCCTCGTAGGTGGCGCCGACGCTGGCTACCCGAACAGCGCACGCCAGACGTGACGCAGGGCGAGGATCGTTCGCATGCCGGCGATGTTCAGGACGCCCCGGATGAACGGCGACACGAAGATGACGGCGCCGCCGGTGACTACCGCGGCGCCCGCCACGTACGCCAGATGCTTCAGCCGCACGCCGCCCTGGTACAGCTTCCGCACGCCCTTGGCATCGACGAGGCGGTCGCCGACCTTCAGCCTCGTCAGGAAGGTGCTGGCCATGCCCTGCCGGCCCTTCTCCAGGAAGTCGGGAAGGTTGGTGTGACTCCCCACCAGGACAATGATGTCAGCACCCTTCTCGTGGGCCAGCGCCAGAGCGGCATCCTCGCTGGTCCCCGGCGTCGCCAACGTCTTGCACTCGATGCCCAAGGCGCGGGCTCGACGCATCCCGGGCGCGCGGCCGTCCGCGTAAGCATGCACGATGATCTCCGCTCCGCACTGCAGTACCTCGTCGCTGGCACTGTCAAGGTCGCCGACGATGATGTCCGGCCGCAGACCCTCCGAGATCAGGATGTCGGCGCCGCCGTCCACGCCGATCACCACCGGCTTGATGTCATCAATGTAAGAGCGAATGGTCTGTAGATCGCCGCGCGTTCCGGCGCCTCGGGAGACGACAACGACGTGCCGGTCGCGCAGCTTCACCCGGAGCTCGGGGAGCGGCGCGCCGGACACAACGATCTCGGGTTGCCGCCGCATGAACTCCAACGTGTTCTCGGCGAAGTCAAGCAGCAGCTTCTGGGTCCTGTCCTTGGCGGCTGAAGTGAGTTCCTCCACCTCGGCCCGGCTCACCTGCGAGCAGGACCCGAGCGTCCTTCCGTCCTGGATCACCTGAGGCGTCCGGATCGACAGCTCCTGTCCCTCAGCAATCTCCTCAAAGAGCTCTGGGGCGTGCAGATCGAACAACGGCACACCGGCTTCAGCCAGCACCATGGGCCCGCGGTTCAGGAATTCCCCGGTCATTGAGCGCTGAGCGTTCAAGACTGCCGCGGGTCGGCACTCCACCAGGGCTTCCGCCGCGGGGCCGTCGAGGTTCACGTGATCGATGAGAGCGATCTCGCCGGGTTTGAGCTGGAGAACGAGCCTCTTCGTGCGACGGTGCTTCCGGACTCGCCCCCCGATCGTCATCCCTCGGGATCCAGTCAACTCCTGACCGCCTTCCGGGCCCGCGCACGGTCCGCCGCGCCGTGCGCCAACAGTTCGGAGGCGTGCTCCAGAGCCGCCTTGTCGCCCTCGCGCGCTCCGAGCATCCTGGCCAACTCAGCGACCCGGCCCTCGTCGTCCAGCCCATCGATCGCGACCTGCGCCCTGCCGCCGACCGTCCTCTTGTCGGCATGCATGTGGTGATCGGCCAGGCGCGCGATCTGCGGCAGGTGCGTAACGCACAAGACCTGAGCCCGCCGGCTGACCTGGGCAAGCTTGTCCCCTACCGCATGGGTGGCCTTGCCCCCTATCCCCGCATCGATCTCATCGAAGACGACGGTTGGGATCTCATCGCTTCGCGAGCACAGCGATTTCAGCACGAGCATGACTCTCGAGAGCTCCCCGCCCGAGGCAATGGCCGCCAGGGGCTTCAGCGGCTCGCCCGGGTTGGCTGAGAAGAGGAACCTGCACTGATCGATGCCCGTGTCGCCGGCCTCCCAGCAGCCGCCCTCGTCGTCCGGCAAGCCCTCGGCTGCGGGCGTCCGGCCAAACTCCACCTCGAGCCTGCCATGCTTCATACCCACATCGGCGATGTGGCCGGTGAGGGCCGTACTGAGCCGCTCTCCCGCATCCTGCCGGGCTGCCGAGAGCGTAGCAGCCAGCGTGCCCGCTTCAGCGGCCAGCCGAGCGACTTCGGCGTCGAGTTCGGCGAGTCGCTCGTCCGCGCTCTCCAGGTCCGACAGCCTTCCCCGCGCCTCCTCTGCGAAGTCGAGGATCTCCGGGACCGAATCGCCGTACTTGCGCTTCAGTCGCGAGACGAGGGCCAGACGCTCCTCGATCTCATCGAGCGTCCCGGGATCTGCCTCGACACTGTCCAGGTAGTCAGTCAGCTTGCCCGCAATGTCCTCCAGTTGGTACGCTGTCGTTTCTACAGACGAGGCAACGTCGCCAAGGCCTCGGTCCAGGTGCGCCAGTTCCTGCAGACCGCGAACCGCCTCCCGCGCCGCGTCCAGGGCTGACAGCCCATCCGTCGGCTCCCCGGCCAGCAGCGTGTGCGCCGACCGGACCCCCTCGCTCAGCCGCTCGGCATTGGCCAGCCGACTGCGGGCCGACAGGAGCTGCTCTTCCTCGTCCGCCGAGAGGCTTGCGGAGTCGATCTCCTGGAGCTGGAAGCGCAGTACATCAAGCTGCTGGAGCCGGTCGCGGGCGGCTGCCGCCAGGCGCTCGCGCGTTGCGTGTGCCTCGTGGAAGGCCCCGTAAGCCTGGCTGTAGTCGGCCCGCGCCGCGAGGTGTTCGGCTCCGGCGAAGGTGTCGAGGAACTGCAGGTGGTTCTGCTCGTGGATCAGGGCCTGGTGTTCGTGTTGGCCGTGGATGTCTACCAGTCGATCGCCGATCTCCCTGAGCAAGGCTGCCGGCACCGATCGACCGTTGACGCGGCATTGGTGGCGGCCTGACGAGTTGAGGATGCGGGACAGGATCAGCGTGCCGTCGGGGTCCGCTTCGATCCCCGCCTCGGCCGCTGCCGCGAGCGCCTTGGGCACATTGCCAGCGTGGAAAGTGGCCTCCACGACCGCCCGCTCGGCGCCAGTCCGGATACTCTCGGAGAGCACGCGGTCGCCCACCGCGGCGCTGAGGGCATCGATGATGATCGACTTGCCCGCACCCGTCTCGCCCGTCAGCACGGTCAGGCCGGAGCCGAACTCAGCCCGCAACTCTTTGATCAGGGCGAACTCGCTGATGTGCAGTTCGGTCAGCACGGCCATCTACCGCCCGAGAACAGGGGTGCCTTCCCGAAGCCCCAAAAGGCCTCGCCGGTTGCCCCGGCTCCGGCCCTCCCCGTCGAGCGCCCGGCCGAGCGGTTCGGGCAACGGCGCGAGATTGAGCTGGCCCCGGCCCGCTAGTGGGACACGCCCCAACTGAGTTTGTCGCGCAAGCGGCTGTAGAATGTGGTAGCGCCAACTCGGACCAGACGGGCCCGGAAGTCCGCCTTGCGGATGACCACTCGGTCCCCCGGCTCGAGATTGGCGCAGTGGTTGCCATCGACGTCCAGAAGCACATCGCTCAGGCTGCGATCGGCCTGACGTACCTGGACGGTTACGACGGTATCGGGGCTCACAACGACAGGCCTGGACTGCAACGTATGGGGACAGATCGGCGTGATGACGAAGGACTCCACCTCGGGCTCGATCACCGGTCCCCCGGCCGATAGGGAATATGCCGTTGAGCCGGTGGGCGTTGCGACGATCAGGCCATCCGCGGCATAGGTCGCCACATCCTCGCCGTCGAGCGAGACCCCGAACCGGACGACGCGGGAGTAAGACAGGACCCCCGTCAGCGCCTCATTCAGACCGGGCCAGGGCCCGAGTTCCTCCGCCTCGCGGTGGATGCTCGCCGTGAGCATCAGCCTCTCCTCGATCTCGAACTCACCTCGGAGGATGTCGTCGAGCTTCTCGTGGAGGACCTCGAGTCTGCTGTCGGCGAGGAAGCCGAAGCTCCCCATGTCGATCCCCAGGACGGGCACCCCCAGCGGAGCAGCCCGGACGGCCGTATGGAGCAGGCTGCCGTCCCCGCCGAACACGATGACCAAATCCGCATCAACGACCTTCTCCGGCGGCATCACCTCGCAGGCAATGCCCGTGCGCTCGGCGACCTCCCGTGAGGCCGCCACACGCACGCCGGCCCCGCAGAGCCGTTCGGCGAACGGCACTGCGGCGTCGCGAGCGTTGTCTCGGTGCAGCGAGACGAACAGCCCGATTCTCTCAATCGGCGTCCGCGGTTCGCCGGTCCCCACCCGCACTACCCTCCCTCGCCCGCCTTCAGGCGCTCCAGGTTCTCTCTGGCCTCATCGCAGTCGGGGTCGATGTCCAGCGCCTTCTGGTACTGCTCCTTCGCTTTCTCGAGATTGCCCTGCTTCTCATAGGCAACACCGAGGTTGTTGAGGGACGCGGAGTATCTGGGATTGCCCTGCAGAGCCTGGCGGAAGTGGGCGACCGCCTCGTCGTATTGCTTCCGGTTCAGGTAGATGAGGCCCACTTCGTTGTGAGCCTCGACGTTCCGCTCATCGAGCTCCAGGCACCGCAAGTACTCGGCCAGGGCCTCGTTGACCTGGTTCCGAGCGTAGAGCGCCTTGGCAAGGCCGCAGTGGGCGCTGGCTTGCCGTGGGAAGGCCTGCACAGTGCTCTTCCACTGCTCGAACGCGGCATCTTCGTCCTGGCCGCACTTCTCAAGGGCCAGAGCGAGGTTGATGTATGCCATCACGTACTTCTGGTCTGCCGCAATTGCAGCCCGGAACTGCTCGATGGCCTCACAGGCCTTGTCCTGCTTGTAGATGACGACACCCAGGTTGTTCAGACAGGGAGCATCGTCCGACTTCACCTGGGCCGCGGCCCCATAGGCGTTCTCTGCTTCGGCGAGGTTACCGAGCGAGTCTTCGGTCAGGCCCAAGTCGTAGGCCGCCTCGAAGCTCTCAGAGTCCAGTTCGTGAGCCCGGGCCAGCGGCGCGCGGGCCTCGTCGAACTTGCGCTGGCTGTAGAGCGCAATGCCAAGGCCGAGCTGCGCATCGAAGTCCCCGTCGTCCATGGCCACCGCCTGCGTATAGGACTGCTCCGCTTCGGGCCAACGGGCCAGCTTGCTGTGCAGCCAACCCAGTTGCACGCGGCATTCGAGGCAGTCCCCGTCGAGCTCCAGGGCCTTCTCGTACCTCTCTGTCGCTTTCTCGTACTCCTTCGCCTGCTTCAGCGCGCGGCCAAAGCTCTTCCATACGTCAACGTCGTCGGGCTCAACCTCGATGGCGCGGTGGAAGGCGTTCCAGGCCTTCTCCCACTGCTCCAGGCGGGCGTAGGTAATGGCGACGTTGTAGCGCGGGAAGAAGTACTCCTCATCGAGCGCGACCGCCTTCTCGTACTGCGTGACGGCTCGTTCCAGAAGCGCCCGGCCTTCGGCCTCGGCTTCCCCCTTGATCAGCTCGCGGCCCTTCTCGAGGTACGCATTGCCGAGGTTGTTGTGCGCCACGGGGTAGTTCGGATCGGCTTCGGTGGCCTTGCCGAGGTGGTTGATCGCGTCATCCCACGCCTCCAGCTCCAGACACGTCGTCCCCAGCCACGTCAGCACATTGGCGTCACCCTCGTAGTGCTCCAGGGCCTCAACGAACTTGGCTTTGGCCTCCTCGAACTGCCCGGCGTTGTAGGCGTCCACTCCCTGATCGAAGATCGCGCGGCCGGGATCCTCGGCTGGCTCCTGCCCCCACACGGCAACCATGGGCAGCAGAATGGCAATCGCTAATGCACAGTACCTCATTGGTCGCACCCTTCCTGACGGTGCTGGGACGCAGCATGCTGCATGTCGGCCGGGACAGCGGGCACCGACTCCGTCGCCACGGCCCGACAGGTCTCATACAGCGATTCGGCGTCCAGACCCAGGTTTTCCAGCAGGACCTCGGTGTCACCGTGCTCGACGAACCGGTCGGGCAGGCCGAGCCGGCGGACGAGGACACCGTTCAGTCCGTTATCGGCCAGCAACTCCATAACCGAGGAGCCAAAGCCTCCCGCCACCGCGCCCTCCTCGATCGTGACCACTCGACGGATTCGAGCGGCCAGATCGCAGATCAGGCCCGCATCCAACGGTTTGGCGAAGCGAGCGTTCACGACGGCAGTGCCCAAACCCTCCTCGCGCAGCCGCTCGGCCGCCACGACGGCGGTCTCGACCGCCGCACCGATGGCCAAGATCAACACGTCCTCCCCCTCCGCCAGTACCTCGGCCTGGCCGACTTCCAGCGCCTCGGGCACCTCCGGGACAGGCGTGCCCGGCCCGGCGCCACGCGGGTAGCGGATCGCGCAGGGGCCGGTTCGCTCGGATGCCGTCACCAGCATCCGGCACAGCTCCGCTTCGTCCTTTGGCGCCATCACCGTCAGATTCGGGATGTGCCGGAGGTAGCTGAGATCGAAGGCACCGTGGTGGGTCGGGCCGTCGTCCCCAACCAGGCCGGCACGGTCCAGTACCAGTGTCACGGGGAGATTCTGCAGACAGACGTCGTGGATGAGCTGATCGTAGGCGCGCTGGGCGAAGGTGGAGTAGATCGCGACGAAGGGGCGCATCCCGGCGGCCGCCAGGCCCGCGGCGAAGGTCACCGCGTGCTGCTCGGCCATGCCGACGTCGAAGCAGCGTTCGGGAAGCACCTCCCTCAGTAGCTCCATCCCGGTGCCGTCGAGCATCGCCGCGGTAACACCGACGACCCGCGGGTCCTGCCTGGCAAGCTTGACCAGCATCCGACCGAATACGTTTGAGTACCGCTCGCCTCCCGCGGCCGATCGAGGCTGACCGGTCTCCAGCTCGAAAGCCGGGGTGCCGTGGAAGTTGCGCGGTGCCTCCTCGGCGGGAGGGTAGCCCGTGCCCTTCCGCGTGATGGCGTGCAGGATGACCGGACCCGGGAGCGTCAGGGCGTGCTCGAGCACTTCGAGCAGGTCCGGGATGCTGTGGCCGTCGATCGGCCCGAGGTACGTGAAGCCCAGCTCCTCGAACAGCATGCCCGGCACGACGAGCTGCTTCACCGCGTCGCGCGTGCGGTCCATGGCCTCCAGCATCTGGGCCCCCAACGGAACGTGTTGCAGCAGGGCGGCGACGTCCTCCCTCGCCCGGCGCACCAGCGGCTCCACGACCGCAGCACGCAGGCTTGACAGGTAGGCCGAGAGCCCCCCGACGTTGCGGGCGATGGACATCTCGTTGTCGTTGAGAACGACCAGCATGTTAGCCTTGAGGGCCCCCGCCTGGTTGAGGGCCTCAAAGGCCATGCCACCCGTCAGCGCGCCATCGCCGATGACTGCCACGACTTTCTCGGTGCCATGCTGCAGGTCGCGCGCCTTGGCCAGTCCCAGGGCCGCCGAGATCGAGGTGCTGCCGTGTCCGGCGCCAAAGACGTCGTGCGGGCTCTCCGTTGGTGTTGGGAACCCCGACAGACCGCCGTGTTGGCGAAGCGTATGGAAGCGCTCCCGCCGACCCGTGAGCAGCTTGTGGACGTAGCACTGATGCCCCACATCCCAGACGATCTTGTCCTTCGGTGATTCGAGCGTCCGGTGCAGAGCGATCGTCAGCTCCACAATCCCCAGGTTAGAGGCCAGGTGGCCGCCCGTGCGGGAGACGGTTCCCAGGATCTCCTCGCGGATCTCCCCGGCCAGTTCATCGAGCTGGTTGGTGGATAGGTCGCGCAGATCGCGCGGCGACGTTATGTTGTCGAGCAGTCGAGACATCGGTCAAATCTCCATCCCACGACTAGACCGGGGCGGCCTCCTGGCCGTCCAATTCGGCCTCCGGGGCGTCCACGTCAGCCGTCTCGGCGAGCACGTGCTCGACCTTGGCTTCCGCCGTCCGGAGCTTCTCCATGCAGACTGCGCGAAGGCGGACGCCCTCCTCGAAGCGGCGCAGTGCCTCCTCTAGCGGCATCTGGCCACTCTCTAGTTCCTGAACGATCTCTTCCAGGCGGCCGAGAGCCTCCTCGAACGACATCTCGTCTCCGTTGGTTGTCCCGTCGGGTGCGAGATCGGTCACACGGTCCCCTCCTCGTCGGGAGCGACCGCCGATCGGGTCCTGGCAACAATCATGCCGTGGTGGACCCGTATTTCAACGTCCTCCCCCGGTGTCACCTGCGTCGAACTGGTCACGACGGCCCCATCGACGACCCGCTGGCAGATGCTATACCCGCGAGCCAGCACGCCCGTCGGTCCCAGTGCATCCAGCTTCCCGCTGAGTGTCTCAAGCTGCGACCGCGATCCCTGGTGCCGGTTGCGGATGGCGTTCGTCACGTCCCGCGTCGCCTCATCCACCCGGATGGCATACTCGGCGAGAAGCTGCTGCGGCTGCCGCAAGCCGGGGCGGGCAGACAGCGTCTCAAGCGCCGACTGCCCGTTCTCCACACGCCGACGCACACTCGTAGCCAGACGATCGCCCAGGGCCCCCAGGCCGGCGATGAGCTCCTGACAATCGGGCGCGACGAGCTCCGCCGCGGCCGACGGGGTCGCCGCACGCACGTCAGCGACGAGGTCTGCGATGGTGTAATCGGTCTCGTGACCGACCGCACTGACTACCGGCACCCGACTCGCAAAGATCGCCCGCGCGACCTGCTCGTCATTGAAGGCCCAGAGGTCCTCGATCGATCCGCCGCCCCGGCCGACGATGACCACGTCGAGATCCGGTGTGGCATCCGCCTGGCGTAGTGAGCCGACAAGGCTGGCGGGCGCTCCCTCCCCCTGCACCAGCGTGGGGAAAACCTTCAGCCGAGCGAGCGGGTAGCGGCGACTGATGACGGTGACCATGTCGCGAACGGCCGCCCCCGTAGGGGAGGTGACGAGGCCAACCGTCGCCGGGAAGCGGGGCAGGGGTCGCTTGCGCGAGGGGTCGAACAACCCCTCTTGCTCGAGCCTGGCCTTGAGCTTCTCCAGCGCTACGGCCAGTGCGCCCATACCGTCGGGCCGCATCCAGCGAGTGATGAGCTGGTACCGTCCGCCCTTCTCGTAGACCGTCACCTCTCCCCCAGCGATGACCCGCTGCCCAGCCTCGGGCTCAAAGCCCAGTCGCGCAGCGGAGCTGCGGAAGCAGACACAGCCCAGAGTGGCATGCTCGTCCTTGAGCGAAAAATAGAGATGGCCCGAGCGGTGGCGGGTGAAGTTGCTGATCTCGCCCACCACCTCGACGTCGCGCAGCAGCTCGCTGCGGTCGATCAGTTGCTTGACGTGAGCCGTGACCTCGCGCACGGTGAGAGCCGGCCGGCCCGCATCAACAGCAGACTGCCGGCCGCGACCGTCAAGGGGACCCCGAGCGTGCATGCTCAAGCCTCGTCTGAAGTCTGGTGGGAGGCCAATCGAGCCGCGAGTATTCCGTTGACGAAGCCGGCTGATTCGGCTCCGCCGTACTGCTTGGCCAGTTCGACGGCCTCGTTGATCACAGCGGCAACCGGCGCTGCCTCCTCCGCGAGCTCCCACATGGCGATCCGCAGAATCGATCGGTCCGTCATCGCCAGCCGTTCGGTGCGCCACTCCGTTGCCAGCTCATCGATTGCCTGGTCGATGGCCGCCCGGTCCCGGCAGACACCGGCCACGAGCTGGCTGGCGTATGCCGCGGCCTCCTCGCGCAGGTCCGGTTCCCCCCGGTCGGCGGGAGCCCAGTCCTCGATGCTCAGAGCCAGGGCCGCTGGCAGGGAGGCAATCGCCGCGGCCTCATCGAGACCCAGCAGGTCAGCCCGGTACAGGGCGGCCAGTGCCAGCTCACGTGCTCGGCGTCGCGCCCCGGGCCGTCGGTGGGATGTGCGCCGACTCTTGGACCCCATTCCGTGTCTACCCGATCCTGCGGGGTACGAAGAGTGTGTCGATCTGCCCGTCACGGAAGAAGCGGTTACCCAGGATCCTGAGATGGAAGGGGATGATGGTGGGGATGCCGGCCACTCTCATGCTGTGCAGGGCGGCCTCCATGCGACCAATGGCTGACGGGCGGTCGCGACTCCAGCAGATGACCTTGGCGATCATCGGGTCGTAGTACTCCGGAACGACACTTCCGGCGGCGACCCCCGAATCCACTCTCACGCCGGGCCCCATCGGCGGCACCCACTCGGTGATTGTGCCCGGAGCCGGCGAGCAGTCATTGCTTGTGTCCACAGCCAGGATGCGGCACTCGATCGCGTGACCGTTGAACCAGATACTGCCCTGCTCGCAGGACAGCGGCTCCCCGGCGGCGGCCCGAATCTGCTCCGCCACAATGTCGATCCCAGTCAGCATCTCCGTCACAGGGTGCTCGACCTGGATGCGCGCGTTTGCTTCCAGGAAGTAGAACTTGCCTTTGGGCTCGAGAAGGAACTCCACCGTGCCCGCACCGACATAGCCGGCCGCTTGCGCCAGGCGGACCGCGGCTTCGCCCATCCGGCGGCGCAGGTGCCTGCCAACGCCCGGGGCCGGCGCCTCCTCGAGGATCTTCTGTCGCCGGAGCTGCAGCGAGCAGTCCCGTTCCCCCAGATGCACGACGTGCCCGTGCTGGTCCGCCAGGATCTGTACCTCGACGTGGCGAGCGGTCGGGATGAACTTGTCCACGTACAGCCGCTCGTCGCCGAAGGCCCCGATGGCTTCCGAGCGGGCCGTCTCGAAGGCCTGCGCCATCTGCTCGTCATTGTGGACATCCCGGATCCCTCGGCCTCCCCCTCCGGCGACGGCCTTCAGCAGTATCGGGTAGCCCAGCTCCTGGGCGAGCCGGCGGGCCTCGGCGGGTGAGGTGACCTCTTCCTGGCTGCCGGGGATGACCGGGAGCCCTGCCTCAATCGCCAGCCGGCGGGCTCGGACCTTGTCACCGAGAAGCGCCGTGACCTCGGCCGGCGGCCCAATGAACGTCAGCTTACAGGCCTCCGAGATCTCGGCGAAGCGGGGCATCTCCGACAGGTTGCCATACCCCGGATGGATGGCATCGGCGCCGACCACCACAGCGGCGCTAATAATGTTCGGGATGTTGAGGTAACTGCTGCGATTGGGCGGCGGGCCGACACACACGGCCTCGTCGGCCTGCTGGACATGCAGGGCGTGGCGATCCGCCTCGGAGTAGATGGCGACGGTTGGGATCTTCAGTTCCCGGCAGGTAGCCATAATCCGGCAGGCGATCTCGCCGCGGTTGGCCACCAGGATCTTCTGAAACATGCGTTGCGCGACTCCTCATCCGGCGAACCGGCTGCCTTCAGGAGGCCCAGGCCGCCCGAGGGGTCAGAAGCTCTCGTGTCCCGGCGTCGTGCAGCTTACACGGCCGGTCTGCGGGTCGTAGGCATACGGCTCGCCGGTCTGGGGACACTTCGCGTACGGCGCCATGTCGGAGGGGACTGAGGCGGGAGGCGTTCCGGTATCCATCTTTTCCATGTCGACGCTCATACGGACCTGCTTGAGCATGTTCCGACACTCAACGTCCTTGGCCCTGTCGACCGCCTGCTCGGGAATGGACTTCTTGTCCCCGTCGCCCTTGCCGCCCCACATGCCGTAGAAAGCGACTGCCAGCACAGCGATAATGGCGATCGCGACGACCAGCTCGATCAACGCCATCCCTGGCTCCGGGCCTCTCCGCCGCGCACTGGAGCGCGGGTCATGCGCTCTCACCCTCATCAGCCCCTTCGGCAGGTCTTATCTCAACCAACGCCTGGCCGTACTCGACGGCGCTGCCGTCCTCGGCCAGCACACGCACGATCGTCCCTGACACGTCCGTCGTCACGTCCGTCAACTTGCGGAGCGATTCGAGAGTGGCGATGGTCTGGCCAGCCTCAACGGAGTCCCCCTCGGCAACCAGCGGCGGATCGCCCGGCCCTTTGCCGTGGTGGAAGAAGCCGACCTTCGTCGCGCGTACGACAATCACATCCCGCGCCGGGCTCTGCGTGGCCTGGGGCTCGGTGGCGGCCATCTCTTGAGCCGGGGTCGCCGCATCCGCCGACTGCTTGACGACTCGCACCTCCAGATCGCCCTCGCGCACGCAGAGCTCCACGATCGGCGATTCCTGGGCCAGCCGGATGATCTCCCGAACTCGTTCCCGATCCACTCCCCGGCGGCTCCTCTCCCTACGACTCGTCAACGCGGGTAATATACTCGCCGGTCTGCGTATTGACCTTTATCGTCTCGCCGAGATTGACGAACAGGGGCACCTGGATGGTGACGCCGCCCTCGATGACTGCCGGCTTTGTGCCACCGGTTGCGGTGTCGCCTCGGATCCCCGGATCCGTTCGCTCGACCTTGCGTTCCACATGCTTCTGCGGCTCCAGGCCCAGGAGCTGGCCCTCATGCAGCGTAACGTCTACGTCCTCGGCCTCCTTGAGCCACTGGGCGCTTTCGCCAACTTGCTCGCCAGTCAACTCGAACTGGTCATAGGTCTGGTTGTCCATCAGGTAGTAGGAGGACCCATCGGTGTAGAGGAACTGCATGCGCTTCCGCTCGACGCGCGCGGTCTCCACCTTCTCGCCGGAGCGGAAGGTCTTCTCGTAGACATTCCCGGTCCGCACGTCGCGCAACTTGGTCCTGATGACGGCCTGCCCCTTGCCCGGCTTGTAGTGCTCACTGGTGACGATCTGGTAAACCTGGCCGTCAAGCTCGATGGTCAGGCCCGGCTTGAACTCCGCAGTTGACACCGGCACGGCTCCCGCCTCCTTGGAAACTGCCAGCGAGTCAGACAAGCGCCCTGTGGGGGGCGACAATTGTACACGGTGGAGGCCCAAAAGTCAAAGCGACGGCCGACCCGCAACACAGCGCCCCGCGGGGCTCTGCGGCCTACCTGGATGTCGAGCGCGGGGTCTCACCCGCCACCAGGCTCGGCAGCCACTCGAGGCTGCTGGTGCCGGCCTCAACCATCACCGCGGCGACAGCCATCTTCGCTGAGAGTGCAGCGATCACGGTGCCGGTGGCCTCATCGGGGCCCGCGGTAAACAGCCCGGACGCATCTACTGTGCCGATGTCGCCCGACACGGCCCAGGTGGGTGTCACGTCGGCCATTGGGTTATCGTCTGCATCAGACAGGGCAGCAGTGAACTGCTGCTCCTCTCCCGGCGCCAGGGACAAGGGACCGGGAGGTGAGATCTCGACCTTCTTGAGCGTCCGCGTTGTCGGAAGGAGCGTCGCGTCCAGCACGACCGTGTCCGTCTCCTCGCCTAGCTGGAAGATCAGCTCCAGAGGCGCGAAGCCGTCCGCCCGGTCCACGTCGAACGACACGTCGGTCTTCGGCGCGCGGACCTCATAGCGCCCGTCGGCGCCGGTATGGTCGGTCTCGCCATTGGGCTTCGGGCCATACCCGAACCAGACTCGGGGCCCTTTGACCTCAACACGGGCTCCCTCGATTGAGGAGGCAACATCGGTTGCGTCGGACACGCGGCCCGAGATGGTGACCTCAAGGGGCATCTGCTTGGGCTCCGGGATCAGATCCAGGATGGTCGCGCCGCACCCGCCGACGACCAGCGAAACGATAGCCAGAGCGGCCCCCAGGATCAGCCTGTGGCTCGCGGACATGGTGAGGTCCTCTCCGTGGCAGCATCGCAGTCTACGCCCGGTCGGCCGGCGCCGCGGCCGACTGCCAGACAATCTTACTCCGTTCTCCCCCGACGTACAACTGCGGATTGTCCCCCATCCACAAGACGCTGCTCTGCGCACAGGTCTCCTCGCTTCCCCGAACGAATAGTGGCCAGGCTCGGCCTCCTCGGTCGAGGCTACTGTGTCACAGGTGATCGCTTGTGGGAATGCACACAGCCGAGCGACGGCGGCTGGTGAGCGGGCTGGCGTTCTGCTCGCCCGTTATCATCGGGCTGCTGCTATTCATGACCTATCCGGTCTTCGCCTCGCTGGTCTACAGCTTCTGCCGCTACAGCGTGCTCCGGCCGCCCAAGTTCACCGGTGCCGCGAACTACCAGCACCTGGCCCATGATGAGCTGTTCTGGAAGTCCCTGCTGAACACGGGCTACTACGCCATCATCGCTGTCCCGCTCGGGATCGTGGTGGCTCTGACGCTGGCGGTACTGCTCAACACGAAGATCCGGGGGCTGCCGCTCTACCGGACCTTCTTCTACGTGCCCTCCATCGTGCCGATGGTCGCCAGTTCCGTCCTCTGGATCTGGCTGTTCAACCCACAGTCGGGAGCGATCAACGCGGTCCTTCGGCCACTCCTCAGGGCCTTCGGCGTCGGTGAGCCGCCCGGATGGCTGGCCGATCCGGTGTGGTCAAAGCCGGCGATCATTCTCTGGAGCGTGTGGGGGATCGGCGGTGCGATGGTCATCTTCCTGGCCGGGCTGCAGGACGTCCCGCAGGAGCTTTATGAGGCCGCCGAGGTCGATGGTGCCGGGCCGTGGCATCGGCTGCGGCAGATCACGCTGCCGTTCATCAGCCCCCACCTGCTGTTCACGCTGATCATGGGCATGATCGGCGCCTTCCAGTTCTTCACGCCCGCCTATGTCATGACCAACGGCCAGGGCGGCCCGGTGGACTCAACGCTGTTCTACTCGCTGTACCTGTTCCAGGTCGCCTTCTTCGACTTCAAGATGGGCTACGCGTGCGCGATGGCGTGGATTCTGTTCCTGCTCATCCTGGCGGCCACGCTCCTGATATTCCGTACCTCGGCCAGGCATGTGTACTACGCCGGCGCGGAGCGGGAGTAACGGCGG
>CBFDAZ010000028.1:0-18078 GCA_965602825.1 uncultured bacterium | reverse complement strand
GGGGTTGGTGACGGTCAGCTCAACGCTCCGTCGCTCCCCGGCGTCGGCAGGCACACGCGGCGGCTCGACCTTCACCGCCTCACCCGAGAGTGTCTCACCATCCGCTTCGTTGGTGATCCGCACCCACTGCGGCTGACCTGCCTGAAGTCCCGCCAGGTCGATGCGGTGGTTGTTGCAGGCCGCGGGCTCTGGGTCGCTGGACTTGTCGCAGGCCTCAGTGGGGCCCCACGCCAGCCGGCCAACACAGGGCTCGGCCGTCGTCCACCGCGCTTGCAGTTCCCAGGTGTCGCCGATCTCCGCCGGCCGAGCGACCAGATGCACGTTGCCCGCCGAGAGGGGCTCGGCTTCCTGCCCACAGACGACCGCGCTGGCCGTAACAGCGATCACTGCACACAAGAGGGTGTGGAGGGCCATAGTTCGCTTCACCTCGAAGTCAGCGACCTTGCGTTTCTGCGCAACCGGGGGTAAGGCGCGTCCGCGTCAACATAGGCCGTCAGGGGAGGCCGGATGGGGACACGGCTCCGGCCCAGCGGAACGGGGGCCCGATCCAGGCCGCCTCCTTGGCCTGGGTTGACACCTACTCCTCAGCCTCCGGCCTCGGGCCGTGCATCATCCACAGCGTCCCCCACTGTCGCCGCCACGTCCGCTTGTTCTTCTCGCCAGTGAACCAGTCCTCGTGGTGGAAGTTGCCGAAATTGCCCTCGCCCTTCTCCGGTTCGTCCAGGTCGCCCAGGGCGATATTGAGGCCCATTGGCGTATCAGGCAGGTCGGCGGCATAGAACTTGCCGGGTGATACCTCCAGGCAGGGGTCGAAGCGGACGGCCCACTCGATGATGTAGCCGTGCCCTTCGGGCTTGACCTTGGCGACGGCTTCCTGGGCACTGTCCAGGATCCACTTCTGGTACGTGTTCCAGGCGGACTCCTTGACGCGCGGCTCGCCCTCCAGCAGCCCCCCGGCGCCAATGCCTCCCAGGCGTGACTTGGTGAGGTTGCACACCATCTGCCACGACGCGCCGTCCCCCGCCGCATTCTCCTTCTCGCCCCACTGGTTATCCGCGCCGATCAGCAGCTCCATCTCGTCACCGAACCACGGGTACCCTTCGCGCGTCAGTTCGTGGGCCTTCGCATTCTCCTTCGGCAACCAGCGCTTGGTGTCGATGCCGTAGAGGACATCATCCGTAACGTCAAAGGCGAAGTAGAGCTTCTCCCGATCGTGCTTCACGTAACCGACCAGGGAGAGGTCGTTGTCGTCCGTGGTTGGTGAGAACTGGGGCGTCCAGTCGCGCACGCCGGTGAAGCGCGTGGCGTCTTCCCACTCGCCAGGCGATAGGACGCCGTCGAGGGTCGGTGTCGATCCCCGGTGAGACCGCAGCTCTCGCGGCCATTCACCGGCGTCGGCACCGATGAGAGAGGCGAGCGCTACGCTCACGATCGCGATTCTCGTCATGCGCATGGTACTTACCCCCTTCATCGGGTCGATTCGCGGGGAGGAGGGCGACTCCTCCCTGGCGCATGTGTCGCCTGGCGCCGAGAAAGCCGCTTTGCTGGCGCCCCGACCCACCGGCGTCCGCGGGCCGGTGGCCCATCTGTGCGAACGCTCGAAGCCAAAGAGGTGTGCTGATGCCCCTGAGATTCACCAAGAAGCTCATCGCTGACGAACGCTACGAAAGCGCAGCCGTGTTTGATGTCAACGACGATGGAGCACCCGACATTGTGTCGGGGGCCCACTGGTACGAGGGTCCGGACTTCGCGGCCCGCCACTACATCGGGGAGGTCCCGGCCTCGGGCGACTACTACGATCAGTTCGGCATCATCCCCCTGGACGTCAACGGCGATGGCCACATGGACTATGTCACCGGCGGGTGGTTCGGCGGGACGCTCCAGTGGCGGGAGAACCCGGCGAGCACCGAGGACGAATGGCCGCTGCACCGCATCGCGGGGACCGGTAACATCGAGGCAGTCTGCGCCTGGGACATCGACGGCGACGGAGATCCCGAGATCGTGCCCAACGTCCCCGGCGGCCCGCTGGTGGCGTACAAGCTCGTCAGGAATGCCGAGGGCAAGGGAACCGGCGAGTTCTCCGAGCGCCGGATCTACGACGGTCCCCAGGGCCACGGCCTCGGCTCCGGCGACATCGCGGGGAACGGCCGCGCCGACATCGTGCTGGCGCACGGTTGGCTCGAGGCACCCCCCGATCCCTACGCCGGCGAGTGGGTCTATCGCGGCGGCCTTGAGTTGGGTTCAGCCAGCGTGCCGGTCATCGTGACCGATGTAAACGGCGACGGCCTCAGCGACCTCATCGTCGGCCAGGCCCATGGCTACGGGCTGGACTGGTGGGAGCAACGAAGGGACGAGGCCGGCGACATTGCCTGGAGCAAGCATCCCATCGACCCCCTCAACTCACAGTACCACGCCCTGATCTGGGAAGACCTCGACGGCGACGGCGAGTGCGAGCTCATCACGGGCAAGCGCTACTGGGCCCACTGCGGCAAGGACCCTGGCGCGAACGACGACCTGGGTGTGTACTACTTCAAGTGGAATGGCGAGTCGTTCGCCAAGCAGTTCGTCGATTACGGGCCGTTGGGGACAGGTGCCGGCTGCGGCATCGCGTTTGCCGTCGCTGACCTGCGGGGCACGGGACGGCTCGACATCGTCGCTCCCGGCAAGGAAGGCCTGCACGTCTTCTTCAACGAGGGGGCGTAGCGGCTCAGGGCGGAGCCGGTGTTCCGCTCAGGTGCCCGGCTGGGGGAGAGGCCTGCTCGCGTCAGGCCCGTGGAACGCCTCGCGAATCCACTGGTAGCTCTGTTCGGTCATTCCGAGCGAGGCGTAGTCCTCGATGTAGGCGATGAAGCCGCCGTTGAAGGCGCCCAGTTGCTCGTTGAGTAGCCGGGCGTAGGCGACTATCTCGTCCCGCGTGCCCGAGACGGCCAGGCGCTGGTGATCGATCGAGCAGCAGAAGCAGACCTTCCCGCCGAAGTCCCGCGCCAGCCGCTCCACGCCGAATACGTCGGGCTGCAGTAACTCCAGGATGTCCACCCCGATCTCAATCAGGTCGGGGATGATATCGGACACGTCCCCGCACGTATGGAACCAGACCTTCATCCCCGCCTGGTGCACGCGAGCGCACTGATCGGCGTAGCGGGGTTTGAACACCTGCCGCCAGATCTCCGGACGGACGATCAGCCCTTCCTGCGTGCCCCAATCGTCGGCGAGCTTTACCGCGTCCAGGCCGAACGGGCCGAGCTGGTCGATGATCCCGTTCTCGAAGCCGAAGACGATGTCCAGCACGCGCTCGACGCGCTCGGGATGCAGAGACAGGTCCATGAGGAACGGCTCGAAGCCGCGCAGGAAGGTGGCGCAGTTGAACCCGGTTATGCCGACACCGAACACCAGGAACTTCCCCGCATGCTCTTCGGTCCACCCAGGGACGTGGTCGAGTCTGCCCGGCGCCAGGGGATCGGGGGGCACGTAGCCCTCAATGCTCTCCCACCTGGCAAGCGGCCAGACGTGCGGCTGCCCCATCGTCTGGTCGAGGCTGTGCCAGACGTAGCCCCACTCGGTCATCCCGGGCTGGGAGGGCACGAAGCCGCGGCCCCGCGCATAGCAGGTGACCAGCACGTCCGAGTGGTCGAAGTCTCGGTTGCAGTAGTAGATCGGCACGCGCGGCGGACCCGTGCCCTCGACGGCGCGGGTGACGATCTCCCTGGGCGTCATCGGTGTCGTTCCGTTCAGTGGCCGCCCTCAATAGCGACCGTAGTACCGGACCAGCTCCATGACGCGGCAGTAGTCGGCGAAGCTGACGTTCTCGGGCACCGAGTGGTCGCTGAAGTAGATGTAGCCGCCGCCGGGCTTGAGAACCTCGAACTTCGTGCGGATCTCTTCCTCGATCTTCGCCCCGTCGGTCATGTTGCGGACGTCGATGCCGCCTTCGAGAACGAGCCGATCGCCCCACTTCCCCTTCAGCTCGAAGACATCCATGCCGGCTTTCTGCTCCAAGGGGTTCAGCGCGTCCAGGCCAATCTCGATCAGCTCGGGGATGAGCGCCATGATGTTCCCGCACGAGTGCAGCATGGCTTTGATGCCGCGGTCGTGGCACCAGTCGATCATCCGCTTCTGGGCCGGCTTGACGACTTGCCGATATGTATTGACGGAGAACAAGAGCCCATTCCGGTAGCCCATGTCATCCGGCCACCGGACGACGTCGAACCGGTAGCCTCGGTCCCACGCCATCGCGAGCATCGCCAGGTTCAGATCGAGGGCCGTCTCGATCATGTCCCGGCACCACTCGGGATCGTCGGCCAGCGCGATCAGGAAGGGTTCGTAACCCACGTGCCAACTGGCGAAGACATCGTAGCCGAACCACGCGCTGCCCGAGATCCAGGCGCCCGAAGCCTTCCACTTCGGGTAGTTCTCGGCCAGAGCGGCCCAGTCGATCCGGTCCTCGCTCGGGGTCATACGGGCTTTGGCTTCGGCCCACGTATCACGGTCCTTGATCCTGAATCCCAGGAACTCGGGCACGCCGCCGCGACTCCGCCAGTTCTTCATGGTGGCGCCCCACGCGGTGGTGTGGATGACGTACTCTTCGGTCTCCTCGACCGTCTCGACCGGGAAGCGCGGGCTATTGTCGTTGCCGAAGCCGGCGAAGTTGTCCCAGCCGAAGAACGCTGCCGGCGACACGCCTTCGGGCAGCCCCTCGCGGCGCCACCGGGCAACGGTGCTCCCCCACGGACCGTCGTGCATGGGGAGCCGGTCGGGCTCTTCGTGGTTGTAGACGCAAGTCATGCGCTCGTGGGTGGTCAACTGATCGGGCATGGGTCACGTCTCCCTCATGTGCCTTGAAGATCCACCGCTCCGCACGTCGTTGGTAGGTCGGAGCTCCAGCTCCGACGCCCTCGTACCTTCATCGTTCCCGCGTCGCGCCTCGCCCCATGAGCGGCTCCTCCAAACCAACACACACGGCTCACTCGAAGGCCCACGTCTCGCCGGTCTGGTCGTAGTTCCCGGAAGCAAGGGAGTCTCCCCCCCTCGCCACAACCCAGTCGGTCGGCCCGTGGAATACTGCATTGACATCGACGATATCCTCGGGCCGCTGAGCGGTGTACACGAGCACCCCGGTCGTCCTGTCGGCCGGGTTCGGCCAGCACGTGATGAAGCGCAGCCGGGTGCCCTTGTACTCACGGTCGGCCACGATGCCGTCGGCGTGGATGCGGACGGGGAGCGCCTTGGCCAACTCAGCGAGGTAGCGATTGCCGGAGAGGGTCCCGAAGGCGACGACGTGCTTGCCGGCCAGGTCCTGCTGCAGCGCCTGAGCGTCCGTCAGCAGTGGCGCCCCGGCCAGGAAGCGGTCGCGGAAGCCCTCGGCGAAATCGTGGATCTCCTCTTGCACCGCGGCGTCCCCCTCGTTGGTCGGGAGAACCACGACGGTGGCGGCGATGTCGACGAAGACCCCGTTGATGGGCCCCATAAAGGCGACGCGGAAGAAGTCGCCATCCGCTGGGTGGCGTGTGCACTCCTCGAAGACCTTCGGTAGCTCCGGGTAGAAGTCCCTGAACGTGGGGTAGGTGGCCCGATCGGCCTCGTACCGCTCCAGGGCTTCAAAGAGCGGCTTGACGTAGCGGAAGCCCCGCCCGTACTCCCGGCTGAGCATCCCGCGGCCCGCGGCCTCGCCCGCCTCGTGAACCGCCATCCGTGCCGTCACCGCCCGGATGATGTGCTCGTGAGCGCACGTCAACCATCCGCCGTAGGCCTGACGCTTCATCTCGTCCGCGATCGGCTCGTAGAGGGCGCTGTAGCGGTTCGTCTCCGTTCCGAACTCCTCCACGATCGGGTTCACGAAAGAGTGGCCGAACTCGTGGATGCAGATGTACTTGACCGCTCCCGGGCTCCCGTACTGCGGCTGGCCGTCCTGCACGCCCCACGGGCCCGTGATGTTGTAGACATCGAACGTGCCGTCGTCACGCTCCAGTCGTGGTCCATACCCGCCCCGGAACAGCGGGGCCAGAATCAGGTTGTAGCTGTTCTGCTGGAGGCCGTAGTAGGCCTCGAGCGTAGCCGCGTAGTCCGTGTCTCCCATCGCCGCTTGCGCTTCGCTCACGATCTCTCCGTAGAAGCCCGCCTGCTCCTCAAAGAAGCCCATGAAGTCGGACTCCTCCGCGAAGCTCCGCAGAGCCTTGATGAAGTCCTCGAGCCGCTCGCGCCCACCCGCGCGTCGCGCCAGGTAATTGGTGAAGGCCACCTGCACCGCAAGCTCCGGCGGAGCGCACACACACAGCATGGCTGTAGGCGGGGCGTCGTAGGAGAAGCCGTCCGTCCGCATCTCACCGAAGAGCCGCACCGCCGCGTGGTCACGGAAGTCGCCGAAGCGCTTCTCGACGGCGTCCTTGTATTGTAGTGCGTCCTGCACGAGAATGTCATATCCACTGAGGTGCTGCACTACCGCCAGCAGCTCGATGCGCGGATCGACGCTCACGTTGATCCGGCTCCTGCGCTCCGGCTCAGCCTGGGCGCGGCCCTGGCAGTCCCAGACCGCCATCGTCAACAGCACGCATACAAGGACCCCAAGTCGCCGCATCTCGGTCGCCTCCTTGCCGACGCCGCCCGCGTCCCGCATTGTGCCATGCTGTTGCAGGCAGTCACGCCGCCGGATGTCAGTGCGATGCTCCCGTGATCGGCAGTCGCCGAAGAGGGTGCTTCAGCAGTCGGGTTCTTCGCTGGGGTCGCCCCTCTTCCTCCACGTGCAGATGGCCGAAGCTGAACCGGACCGCGATCGCGCCTCGCTGCGCTGCCAGGGAGGAGCCGAGACTGCCTGAAGGCGAAACGTCATGCGTACCGTTGGACAGGAACGATGGCGATCACCAGGCGCATGTCTCATACAGAGCGTCCCCGGTGCCAAGCGATCAAGCTGCATGTGATATACTCAGGGGGCAGGGAAGACCGCGAGCTGTCCATCATCGCGATGGCGGCTCCTCAGGTGGACGACCAGTAGCCTGTCAGCCCAATACGGACTGGCGCAGGAGTCAGACAGATGCTTCTCTCAATACGCAGCCGAAGTCTGCCGTTGGTCGTGCTACTCACCCTCATTCCGGCAGCCCAGTCGGCCGACTGGCCCATGTGGCGTTGCGACCCGCTGCGCACTGCAGTCACTTCGCAAGAGCTGCCGGAGGAGCTGCACCTCCAGTGGGTGCGTGAGCTGCCGGCACTCGAGCCTGCGTGGCTGGACGAGCCGCGCATGCAGTTCGACGCCACCTACCAGCCCGTTGTCGCCGGCAAGACGATGTTCGTGGCATCTCCCCGCACAGACAGTGTGTGCGCGTACGACACGGAGACGGGTGCCGCGAAGTGGAGGTTCTTCGCCGGGGGCCCGGTGCGTTTCGCTCCCCTCGTCCGGCAGGGCAAGGTCTACTTCCCCTCCGACGACGGACACCTGTACTGTCTGAGCGCGTCGGATGGCACGCTTGTCTGGCGGTTCCGCGGGGCGCCCTCGGACCGGATGCTGCTCGGGAACAAGCGTCTCATCTCCGCCTGGCCCGTTCGCGGTGCGCCGGTGCTGGTTGATGGTACAATCTACTTCGCCGCCGGCATCTGGCCGTTCATGGGAATCTTCATCTACGCTCTGGACGCCGAGACGGGCCAGGTCGTGTGGGAGAACGACGGGTCCGGGTGCATCTATATCGATCAGCCTCACGACAGCCCGGCCTTCGGTGGCGTGGCGCCCCAGGGGCACCTTGTGGCAGTCGGCGACAAGCTGCTTCTTCCCGGGGGCAGATCGGCCCCCGCCTGCTATGATCGCCGGACGGGTCGTTTCCTGTACTATGAGCTGGCCGCGAGCAAGCACTGGGGCAGTTCCCACGTCTCGGCCAATGGCACCCATTTCTTCAATGATGGCCACATGTGCCAGGTCGCGTCGGGCGACCTGCTCGGCAGCTTCGGTACGGTGCCCGTGGTGACGGACGAGGCCGTCTATGGCGCTGCCGGTGGAGCCTTGCTGGCGCAGGATGTTGCCGACCCGAAGCTCGAGACCTATAAGGACAGCAAGGGGAAGGAGCAGCAAAGGCTGGCGCTGACCGAGCTCTGGCGCCTGGACGGTGTCGAGAAGGTGTGGCTGAGGGCCGGTTCGCGCCTGTACGGCCACCTCGGATCCAAGGTGATGGCCATCGCTCCGCCGACGGCAGGTGGCCGATCGTCGATCTCCTGGCAGACCGAGGTCGAAGGTACCCCCTCGGCGATGCTGGCGGCCGACGACAAGCTGTTCGTGGTCACCCGTGAGGGGAGGATCTGCTGTTACGGCCCGAAGCCCGCTGAGCCTACCATCCACGCGATGCAGGCGGCCGAGACTGCCCCGGCGGACCAGTCGACCGACCTCGCACGGGCCATTTTGTCCGCTGCACAGGTAACCGATGGGTACTGCTTGCTGTGGGGCCTTGGCGGCGGCACGCTGGCCGACGATCTCGCACGGCAGTCAGAACTGCACGTGATCGCCGTCGATCCGGACGCCGGCAAGGTCGCAGCGGCCCGCCGGAGACTCGATGCGGCTGGGCTCTACGGCGCACGGGTCGCCGTCATTGAGGGGGATCCGTTCAGCGCCAATCTCCCGCCCTACGTCGCCAGCCTGATCGTCCTGCAAGAACCGGAGGCGTCGAGCATTGCCTCCGATGCAGCCCAAATGCAGAAGCTCTTCCACCCGCTGCGCCCCTACGGCGGCGTCGCGTGTCTCTCCATCCCCGAGACCGTACACAGCCGGTTCGCGGCCACCATCCGCGAAGCCGCGCTGCCGAACGCACAGGCCAGCCGGACGGGCGAGCTGACGCTCCTGACGCGGGCAGGTGCACTGCCGGGATCGGATGACTGGACACACCAGTACGGTGATCCGGCCAGCACCTGTGTGTCGAAGGACGAGTTGGTCAAGGCGCCGCTGGGCTTGCTCTGGTTTGGCGGGTCATCGAACGCCAGCATACTCCCCCGCCACGGACACGGGCCGTCAGAGCACGTCATCGGCGGACGCCTGTTCATCGAGGGCCCCGACTCGATCCGGGCTATGGACGTCTACACCGGTCGAGTGCTGTGGGAACGTGAGCTGGCAGAGATCGGCGAAGCGTACGACAACACCTCGCACCAGCCGGGCGCCAACGCCATTGGCAGCAACTACGCGTCGGCCGAGGACGCGATCTATGTCGCCTACGGAGACCGGTGCTTGCGCGTCGACCCGGCTACCGGCGAGACAATGACCGAACTCACGCTCCCTTCGCTGCCGGGCGACGAGGCGGCACCGGCCTGGGGCTACATCGCCGTCTCGCAGGATCTACTGGTGGCCGGCGCCTCGCCGGTTGTCTTCAATGGAGACAAGCTGCCGGGCAGGCCGGACAACTGGGACGCTACCAGCAGCAAGCGCCTCGTGGCCATGGATCGCCATACCGGCGACGTTCGCTGGACGGTCGACGCCGTACATGGCTTCCGACACAATGGGATCGCCATCGGGGCGGGCAAGGTCTTCTGCATCGATCGTCTCCCCGACGCCATCATTGAGCGGATGAGCCGCCGAGGCCAGACCCCCTCTGAACAGGCGCGACTGCTGGCCCTCGACCTCCGCACCGGAAGCGAGGTGTGGCGTTCGACGGAAGACGTCTTCGGCACATGGCTTGGTTACTCGGCGGAGCATCACATCCTGCTGCAGGCCGGCCGTCCGTCCCGCGACATGCTCCCCGGCGAACCGGGAGACCGAATGATCGCCCACCGGGGCGACGATGGTACGGTGCTCTGGGACAAGCCTCACAAGTACTACGGGCCGTGCCTGCTACATGGCGAGAGGATCATCACCCAGACCATCTCCCTCGGCCAGCTCGGACAGGCCTACTCGCTTCTGACCGGGGAGCAACTGAAGCGCCAGAACCCTATCACGGGCCTCCGGGAACCGTGGGAGTACGGCCGCAACTACGGCTGTAACACCGTGATTGCGAGCGAGCACCTGATCACCTTCCGCTCGGCGGCAGCCGGCTACTTCGACCTGGCGGTCGATGGCGGAACGGGGAACCTGGGTGGCTTCAAGTCCGGCTGCAGCTCCAACCTGGTCGTCGCCAACGGCGTGCTCAATGCCCCCGATTACACGCGCACCTGTACCTGCAGCTACCAGAACCAGACCTCTCTGGCGCTGATCCATATGCCTGAGGTTGAGATGTGGACCTTCAACACGTTCGACCTTGGTGATGGCCCCGTCAAGCGTGTGGGCCTCAATCTCGGAGCCCCCGGGGATCGGTACGCACCGAATGGAACGCTGTGGATCGATTGCCCAAGTGTCGGCGGCCCGTCGCCCGAAGTCCCCGTGAAGATCGCTCCCGGGGAGCCCGAGTGGTTCCGCCGACACGCCTCGCGAATCGAGGGTGGCGACCTGCCCTGGGTCGCAGCCTCCGGGGCGAAGGGCATGACCTCCATCGCGATCACCCTTGACCCGCAAGCCGAAGCGGATTGGCGGTACACGGTGACGCTCCACTTCAGTGAGCCGGATGAGGTGGCTGCTGGCGAGCGGGTGTTCAGTGTAGGGCTGCAGGGCACCGAAGTGCTGGCCGGACTCGACGTTGTGAAGGAGGCCGGCGGGCGCCTCCGGACCGTGCGCAAGGAGTTCCCGGGAATCAGCGTACGGGGAGATCTGACGGTTGAGTTGCGGCCGCTGGCCTCAGCCAAGGTCCAGTCCCCGATCCTATCTGGCGTCGAGGTGCGTGCCGAGGACTGACATCCCGGGCCGGCTGCTTCGAAGATCCGCGCGCAGGCTTCCAGCCTGCGGCCGTCCCATCTTCATCGTTTCTGGGTGCCGCAACGCGGCATGCACGGCTGCCTCGGAGATTTGGAGGTCGTTCGTGCCGACGGGTCTCCAGGCCCGTCGGCGTAGCGGCCCCGAAGGCGCCGGCAGAGCGGCCATCTTCATCGTTTCCGGGTGCCGCCACGCGGCATGCACGGCTGCCTCGGAGATTTGGGAGTCGTCCGTGGCGGCGGAGCTCCAGCTCCGCCCCCGTGCGCTACGACCAACGAACAGCATCGAGAACAGGACTGTCCTGTTCTCTTGCCATCTACACCGTTTCCGGGTGCCCCCTCGCAGCATGGACGACTGCCTCCCAGCTTGCGAACGACGCAGTAGGGGCCCTGGCTGCCCCTGTAGGCCCGCAAGAGAGGATCTCTCGTGATGAAGCGAGTTCTCCCGGCTGCCGCGGTGCTGCTGCTGGCCGTCAGTTGCCTGGCCGCCGATGACTACGTCGAGGCCCTCAAGGCGAAGGTGCCCTTCTACCAGGCCATGACCGGGCGCTTTGCGCCTATCTATGAGCCGCTGGCCCGGCAGATGGTCCAGGACTACGCCTTGAGGACCGGCATCGCCGTTGATGTCGGCAGCAGCGCGGGTGCCTTCTCCGTGGAGTTGGCAAAGCAGACGGAGATGACCGTCTACGCCCTCGACATCGACCCGTCGTCCGTGCGGCTATGTGGCGTGCTGGTCGATGAAGCGGGGCTCACCGGCCGGGTGGTCCCCATCGAGGGCGATGCGCAGGACATGCCGCTCAAAGACAACCTCGCCGACCTTGTCTTCAGTCGTGCCTGCATCCCCTTCTGGGAAGACCAGGTACAAGGGCTGAGGGAGTGCTATCGGATCCTGAAGCCGGGCGGTGTGGGATACGTCGGTCACGGCGGCTTCGGGCGGCTGCTCGATCCGGAAGACCGGGGCCGGCTGGCCAAGTGGCGACTGGAGCGCTTCGAGAACGGTCCGCCTGCCGGGTGGAACGGCCCGAAGGAACGCATGGCCGAGATGGCCAAACAGGCCGGCATCAAGGACTACCGACTCGTCAAGGAACCGGACGTTGGCTGGTGGCTTGAGTTCCGCAAGTGAATGCCACGGGCGGTGAGACGACAGATGAGCACCACGGCCGTGCCGTTGTGCGAACAGGATCAGACAGCGCAATCGGGCGCCGATGACGTCGCCCTCTCGCCTCGCATCGCGCGCCTGAAGCAGCAGGCGCTTGCCGCGGTAAACGAGCCCGACCCAACTGAGCGCGGCTGGGCGGTCATGAAGTCCTACGACGACACGGCCGCCGAGCCGATGCCCATCCGGCGCGCCACGGCCGTGGCCGCGGCCCTGCAGGAGCAGACCCTCGTCCTGGACGAGGGCGACCTCCTGGCGGGGCGTGTGGCGCGCCACATCCCAAGCCATCCCGGTGTCCACGAGGGGTTCAGATACGTCAATGCCGCCTCATACCCGGACCTGGGGGCCAATCCGTACGCTCTGAAAGACGCTCCCGTCCCGCCGGAGTTCGTGGACCACCTGAGGGAGTGGTCGCAGCGGCATGTGGGGGTGCATGCCAGGGTCGCTGCGATCCGGCCGGAAAACGTCCAACGGGCCATGAGCGTGGTCGCCTACCAGGCGAACGGGGTCGATATCGTCCACCGGCTGCCGCGCTTCGAGATGATCCTGGAGCGCGGCGCCGACGCGCTGCGCCAGGAGGCGGGGGAGCGGCTCGCCGCGCTGGATCACACCCGAGCGGAGGACGTCCGCAAACGCATCTTCTATCGCTCGATCATCCTGGCGTATGAGGCCATGATCGCCTTCGCGGAACGCTGGGCGGAGAAGCTCGACGAACTGGCAGATGCGGAGACCGATCCGCATAGAAGGGCCGAGCTTCACCAGATCGCAGCACACTGCCGCCATGTTCCAGCACAGCCGCCGCGCACGTTCTGGGAGGCACTGCAGGCCGTCTGGCTCATCGCCTGCGTCAACCAGGCCGATGTGCCCGGTTCCGCGACGAGTTTTGGGCGCTTCGACCAGTACCTGTACCGCTTCTACCAGGCTGACATCGAGGCGGGACGGGTGACTCGCGACGAGGCGTTGGAGCTCCTCCAGTGCTTCTTCCTCAAGTGTTACCGCACGTTCGACTTCCACTACACGACCCTCGGCGGACAGGAAGCCGATGGCTCCGACGCAACGAACGCGCTATCGTACCTGTGCCTGGATGCCGTGTGGGCGCTGCGCACGCCGCGGGATGTTGGAGTGCGGATTCACAGGGGCACCCCTCCCGAGTTCTTTCGCCGGGCCGCGGAGATTGCACGCATTGGGCTCGGGCGGCCGGACTTCTGGAACGATGAAGTCGTCATCGAGGCGCTCACCACGGCCGGCCTCCCGATCGAGGATGCTCGAGAGTATGCGCCCATTGGCTGTGTCGAGGTGACGATCCCCGGCAAGTGCAACAGCCGCACGATGGGGCATGCGATCAACCTGGCCAAGATCCTGGAGATCACACTCAACGGGGGCCGGTGTGCCCTGACCGGCGAGCAGGTCGGCATCGAGCGTGACCCCGACTTCCTGACGTACGAGGCTCTGCACGCCGCGTATCGAGAGCAGGCGGCTCGCTACATCCGTGATGCCATCGAGGAGAACGTTCGCGGCTACGTAGTCCAGGCCACAGAGCTGCCTTTCCCGGTGTTGAGTGCGCTGACGGTGGGATGTATGGAGTCGGGCCGGGACGTGATGGACGGCGGAGCGCTGTACAGCCCCGCCGGGGTGAACCTGTTCGGGATCGGTAACGTGGCCGACGGCCTGGCTGCGCTAAAGAGACTGGTCTACGAGGAGAGTAAGGTCTCGCTGGCCGAGTTGCGCGAAGCGCTGCTGGCTGACTTCGAGGGCTATGAGAGTCTGCAGCAGATGCTGATCAGCCAGGCCCCCAAATACGGCAATGATGATCCGTATGTGGATGACATCGCCGCCGAAGAGGCGGCCTTCTACTGCGGCGAAGTAGCGAAGTACCCGACGCCCGAGGGCAACCGCCATCACGCCCTGCTGTTCGGCTGCACTCCGGCCTCCGTGCACCACTTCGGCCCGAAGTGCGGAGCCAGCGCCGACGGACGCCGGGCCCGCGAGCCGTTGGCTACGAGCGTCAATCCCAGCCCCGGCCGTTCCCTCTCCGGGGCCACGGCCGAGCTGAACTCGGTTGCCAGGATTGAGGGCACCAAGGCGCCCGGCGGGGTGTCGTACATCCTCGACCTCCATCCGAGTGCCGTGGACGGTCCCGGCGGTCTCGACAAGCTGGTCTCGCTGCTGCGCACGTTCTTCGACCGTGGCGGCACACAGATCGGCCTGAACGTCCTGCGGGAGGACAGGCTCCGTAAGGCACAGGCGAAGCCCCGAGAGAACGCCCACATCATGGTGCGCGTCTTCGGCTTCTCCACGCAGTTCGTCTCCCTCGATCCTGACATCCAGGAGTACGTCATCCGCAAGACCAAGCAGACCGCCTGACCGCCGGATCGTGCTCTGCGCGGGCATTGGAGTGGCGGCGGGGCTCATTGCGGGGTCAGCCCCGGCACCCCGGTCTCATGCGGGCTTCGATCGAAGAGAGGAACACACGAGGGGATCGGTCGTAGGGGCGCGGCGGCCTACTCCGCCTCCTTGGCATAGTGCTGTCTCAGCCAGCTATCGAGAGTATGCACCGGATCGATGTCTCGCTCACTGGGGTCGATGGCTCTCGCGATCGAGCGACGGTATCCCGTTCCTCCGACGGTCCTCTCAGATAGCTGCAGTTCATAGGGCGTCGACACTGCGTTCCCCTTTGCGTCCAGGACGACGCAAACGCTGGGCCGCCGCTCGTTCGACGGATCGGCGCGGCACACGACGGCACACTCCCCGGTGTCCAGTTCGACGCAGGTGCCCGGAGGGTAGAGCCCGAGCATCTGCCGGAACCACCCGGCCAGGCGAGGCTCGAACTTGCCCTCCGGCATCTTGCCCATCTCCGCGGCTGCCTGTTCGGGACGCATCGGGGGCCGGTAGGGACGATAGGTTGTCAGAGCGTCGTAGACGTCCGCCAGCGACAGCATCATGCTGAACAGAGACAGCTCCCGCTTTCCGGGCACCTTCGGATAGCCGCTCATGTCGCAGCACATATGGTGCTCGAAGGCGACAATCGGTGCTGTGGCCGGCAGATCCGGGTACTCGAGCAGAATGGCCGCGCCCTCCACCGGGTGCCGCCTGATGGCCTCCCATTCCTGGTCGGTCAGCTTGTCGGGCTTCCGCAGAACCTCGAGGGGGATGAATACCTTGCCGATGTCATGCAACATGGTGGCCATTCCCAGTTCGTGCAGCTCCTCGGTCTCCAGGCCGATCGTCTCCCCGAGAGCCATCGTCAGGAGGGCGGTGTGCACGCAGTGGGAGAAGGTGTACTCGTCGTGCCCTTTGAGGCATGCCAGGCCGATCGCCGCCGACGAGTCCGCAGTAACGCGGGCCACGAGTCCGTCGATGACCCCGCTGTTGGCTGCCAGGTCGATCGGTTGGTCGGCGCGGACCGACTGCAGGGCCTCTCGCGCAACGTCTACCGCGCTGTGGTACAGCTCCATCAGGGAGATGGCGGAGACCCCTCCGCCGCCTCCGCCCCCGCCCCCGGCGACGGGCTGCAGAACGCCCAATTGTCCGACCTCGATGTGGGGCACGGCGGCCCCCAGATCACGGTCCCCAGGCACGGCGGAATCGCGCAGCTCCTCTGGGTCCGCCGACAGTACGGCACAGAGGGCCTCCAGGTCCGATGCTGTCACACCCCGCTGGAAGGTGAGGTAGCCGACATTGCGCCGCGCAATGGCCCCGATCAGCGCCGACGGAGGCGGGGTGCGGGCGAAGAGCCTCCGGCCGGCATAGATGAGATCTCCGTCGAGGCTCTTGACCGTGACCTCTCCTTGGGCCTCGACCGTGCCCGCCAGGGCTTCCTCTGCCTCGGCAAGCTGGCTCGCGACAATCGGGTGGCCTGCAGGATAGAGCTGAGAATCGCTCCAGAAGCGGCTCAGCGCGATGATGGCCTTCTCGATCGCGGTGGCATCCACGTCGTTGCCGCCCCTCGCCGGGGCCGTCGGCAGGTCCGAAGCCCGTTCAGACGGCATTGACGGCTTCCTCCTCCCGCTCTTGTCCGTCTCGCTCTGAGTCCTTCAGGAGGCGCAGAGCAGCGGTTGCCGCCTCTGCGATGAGCCGAGAGCGCTCGCCCTGACTGCGCTCGGCAACGGCTTGTAGGGCGACTTTCGTCCCGATCTTCAGCAACGCACCAGCCGCTGCTGCTCGCAGCTCGTCGCACTCCGATCGGCGGAGCCAACTCGTCCGGCGGAGCACCTCCGCCAGCCGCGTAACGGCTTCCGGACATCCGAGTTGGCCAAGTGCCCTTGCCGCCGCAAGGCGGAGTCGTAGATGCGGGTCCCACGGCGCGAACGGCCGCAACTGCCTGAGAAGCGGCTGCGCGGCGCCCTCGTCCCCCGAAGCGCCGAGACTGGCAACGGCCGCACAACGGATGTCCTCGTCGGTGTCATCAAGAGCCACCACCAACACGTTCAGCAGGGACCGACCGGGCTGGCAGGCCGAGCGCACGACCTCCGACCGAATGCCGAAGTCACCCTCGCGGAGGAGCGCGATCAGGTGCCGCGACGCCACTGGACCGCCCTTCTCGGCAAGCGCCGTGATGATGGCCTGCGTCTGTCTGCACTGCGGGTCAAGTGCGGCGCGGGCCAGCTGCGTATCGGCCACGATCTCCTCCATCTCAACGTCCACCAGTGCTGACACAGCAGCGCGGATCAACCCGTCTTCCGCCGGGCCGGCGCGCAAGAGCACGTCCAGAAGCGTCGAGCGACCCGTGTCGCCTGCCACCGCCAGGGCGCGAGCGGTACCCGCCGCTTGCTCGGCCTCGGACGCCATGAGAGACTTGCGCAGGCTCTCCAGTGTGTCGCCATCGGAGACCTCAGCCAGTAGTGCGACTGCCAGGTCCCGGCATTCGGCGGGCAAGGAGCCTGACGGACCCGCAAGGGGGGCCAGGACCTCCAGGATGCGGGCGCTGACCTCGTGGTGGTCTTGCTCGGAGATGTGGCCCAACGCCTCCTGCAACGCCTCCAGGATACTGAGGTGTCGGTCGCACTGCCCGGCAACCTGCAGAAGCTCAAGGCATAGCGTCGCGCGACAGGTCCACTCGTTTGGGTTCGGGGTGGGCTCAACCAGCCCACCCAGCTCCTCGCGCCGGGCCGCACGCAGACTCTCGCTCGTATTGTTCAGCCCGGCTGCGGCCGCACTGCCCAGCGGCGTGTCATCTGCGTCGCCCCTGTCGGCTCCCGCCTCCTTCAGCGCTTGCCCGAGCGTATTGACGAACACGCTCTCGGTCATGCCATCCTCGAGCAGTCCATCCTTGAGTGCCGGTGTGAGCTCGAGCAGGCGTTGCCCGGTGGGAGCGAGACGCCGCAGCAACCTGCGGTAGACGGCCGAGGGCTCGGAGGCCACGGCCTCGGGATGGGCACGGACGACGGTCAGGAGTTCCTCCAGGGAGAGATGGTTGGCGATCTCACGTAGAGCGTCGAACGGTGCGTCCTGCGCCACAACGTCGGCGCGGAATGTGTGTGCCAGGAGTTGGGGGTCCAGTTGGCGCAGGGCGGCGGCTAGCTTCTCGTAGACCTCTACCTGACTCTCTGGGCTACCTTCGCAGCCCATCTCCGCCAGTCGCTGGACTGACAGGGCCAATGCAGCGCCGGCCATGTGCGGGCGCTCGATACGGCGCCCGGCGATCACCAGCGGCAGGTCTCCACCGGTGCCGACGCCGTCGCCGCCCCCTGGGCCAATGCCGTCGCCACTGCCGCCGAGCCCGGTGCCGGAGCCCGATGCCCTCAGAGCCGCACCGGAGAGCATTGCCGCCGCGAGGCCTTCGGGGTCATCCAGCGCCGTGATCACCTGAGGGATCCCGTCGAAGTCGGCAGCCGAGGCACCGGCCCCGGCAGCCAGGAGCCGGAGCAGATCCGGCCCGTCTTCAGCCCCCATCGACGGCGCCGTCCCATCCTCCGCAGGCTGTCGCGGCACCAGCCGCTCGTAGTCGAGCTGCACCACCGTCACACACTCAGCGCCCAACTCCTGGAGACGCGCAACGATGTCGATCGCCCCTGCGTCCTCGGACGCACCGAACAACTCCAGCAACAGGCGGATCTCACCCTCGCTCAGGCCGCGACGGAGGGTGAGCGCGCAGACCTGCTGGTCGCGCAAGGCCAGGGCCAACTGGCGAAGCGATCCATCCGGGTCAGGCAGCGCCTCGCCCTCGCAGGCCAGCCCCTCGC
>CBFDAZ010000027.1:0-18125 GCA_965602825.1 uncultured bacterium | reverse complement strand
TTGTTGGGCATGACCCAGCGAATCGCGTTGGTGTCTGGCCAGTGCTCCGAAGATTCCAGATTCGCCCCGTGCTGGCGGCCCTCCAGGCCCATGACCGACGACGGCATGGGCGTAGTGAACTCCGCCCCTACTTGACGGCCTCTCCGGTGCGGGCCAAGTAGGGGCGCCATTTATGGCGCCCGATCCTGTAGGGGCACGATTCATCATGCCCGATCACCCACGCGTTATCCTGACGCCCACGAGGACTATCCTGTTTCCCCGGCATCTTCGTCGTTACCGGGTGCCCCACCGGCGCATGGCCAACTGCCTGGGAAGGGCTGCGATTCCTTGGTGGCCGAGTATCGCCGCTCCCCGGGACCCCGCGTTCAGTTGCTGCCGGGCGCGTTGGGTTCGTCGTAGCCCCACCAGATGGGGTCGCTCGTGCGAAGCTCCATCAGGCGGACCTTCTCACCGCGCGACTGCAACTCCGTCAGCACTTCGGCGAACAGCCGGGCTCTCCGCGGCAGCTCGTCGTCCATTCCCACAACGCCCTTGGTTCCGCAGCCCGCGACCAGCACGGACTCCCGCGGCTGTTTGGCGTTCACCACCAGCCGCCACGGTGCGAGGGCCGGCGCCTGGCGGAGCGCTTTGGCGACCTCGAGCGCCCTATCGAACCATTCGCCTGATGCCCGGTCGCCGACACACACCTTCACTCGCGAAATGCCGTCCACCCTGAGCAGATCGTCCGCCGGCCGCTCGACCCAGTAGAGGCACATGCCCTCCTCGTCCACCAACAGGTACCGGTCGGCCTTGCGGAGGGCCAGGAGGGGCTCTCTGGGTTGTACGGCGAGGACCAGCCGATGCGGAAAATGCCGCTCGATGTGCGCCCGCTTCGCCCTTGGGCATCGCTCGGCTTGCCGGGCGAGTTTCGCCACGTTGGTCGTCAGGAGATTCGCCCCGGACGGGATGGTGAGTCTCTGCGAGGCCTCTTCCGCCAGCGTGCGTTCGGGCGACCTGACGGTAACGACCCGCAGGCGCGTGACGGCCTCACCCACCCCCACCCCCAGCCCCAGCAGCACACAGAGGACCAGAACCTTCGTTCCCCGAGCGGTGCGCCTCTGGCGAAGCGCACTGCGCGCTCGGACCATGGTGACTTCACGGACCTCGCTCAACGTGGTCCCTCCCGCTGGTGCAGTTGCCCGGACGTCATCGGTCGAGCGTGCTGTGTCTATTGCTGTGATCGATCGTCGGTCACTCGGTCCGTCAAGGCGGCCGCCAGTCTCTCGCCCACTTCGCGAATGTCGCCCGCGCCAAGGCAGATGACCATGTCACCCGCAACCAGACGCGAGAGCAGCCGACTCACAATCTCTTGCTTCGTGTCGACGAAGCAGACCGGCTTGTGTGGCTCGGCCTCGCGGACGGCGGCGGCGAGCTTCGTCCCGCTGACGTCAGGCTGTGGATCCTCGCGAGCCGCGTAGATCTCGGTGATGATGACCTCGTCCGCATCGCCAAACGCATGCGCAAACCCATCCATCAGATGTTTCGTGCGACTGAACAGGTGTGGCTGGAAGATGGCGATGATTCTCCCGTCCCAGCTCTCTCGCGCCGCCGTCAGCGTAGACGCAATCTCGGTGGGGTGGTGTGCGTAGTCATCAACGATCAGGAGGCCCGACCGCTGCCCCAGGATGTCGAACCGTCGGGCCACGCCGGTGAACGACTCCAGCCCCGCGATTGCCGCATCGGGCTGCACGCCGACCTGGGTCACCGCGGCGAAGGCGCCCGCTGCGTTCAGCGCATTGTAGCGGCCCGGAACGGACAGGTCGATGCGATGAGTCGATCCGTCGCGCGTGCGTAGGCTGAACGAGCATGAGCGGAGGCCGGTCTCCACATCCATCACGCGGAAGTCCGCCAGGTCCCCCGATCCGTAGCCGATCGCGCGGCCCGGCGTGTGCTCGGCGAGGCACCGCAACTCCGCCTCATCGTTGCAGTAGACCAGGAATCCGTCGGTCCGTCCGATCCCAACGAAGTCCCTGAAGGACTCCCGGAGGTTGTCGAAGGTCTCGTGTTGGTCGAGATGATCGGGCTCGAGACTGGTTATCACCTGGGAGCAGTCTCGGTAGTTCAGGAACGTGCCGTCACTCTCGCAGGCTTCCAGAACGAAGAGGTCGCCCTCGCCGACACGGTAGTGCCCGCCCAGGTCACGAGCATCGCCGCCCACGATCACTGTCGGGTCCAGTCCGGCGTGCGCGAGGCAGACACCGATCATGCCCGTGGTGGTCGTCTTGCCGTGCGTGCCGGCCACGGCGATCGCGTGCTTGTCCGCGAGCAGCATCCCCAACAGCTCCGAGCGGTGCAGCACGCGTAGTTGACGTTCGCGCGCGGCAACAATCTCCGGGTTGTCCGGCCGGATCGCGGTGCTGTAGACGATGGTGGTCACGCCGTTGAGGGACGCCGGGTCATGACCGATCTGCACTCGGGCGCCGTGATCGGCCAGTCTCTCGGTGATGGGGGAGCGCCGAATGTCCGATCCTGACACCTGAAAGCCTCGGGCCAGGAGGACCTCGGCGAGCGGACTCATGCCCGCCCCGCCAATGCCAATGAAGTGCACCGGCCCCCCAGCAGGTTCGATCATTGTGCCACCGGTCGAACGAGTTCAGAGCGATCTGCGAGTGCTCAGGGGACGCTCTGTGCGCGCAATTGTATACCCTTTGGGGGGCTTTGGCAACCCTTCGGGCGCCGGCGGGAGGAGCCTCCGAAGGCCGCAGTCCGTGGGGCCAGGCGGCGCCCGAGCCCTGGACGAATCAGGGCTTCTATGGCATCATGGCGCCCGGCCTCCGCACCACAACACGGTCGACCCTCAGTGGGATCATGAATCGCCTGGAATGGATCGCTCTGGCGTGGCACGGGGGCATCGGCCCGGCTGCCTTCTACAAGCTCCTGAGGCGGTTCGGGTCGCCCCGAGCCGTCGCGGAGGCGAGCGCAGATGAGCTGCGTGCGGCCCGGGCGCGTCTCTCGGACGGGCAGATCGAGCGCCTCCGGGCCTCGATGGAGGCTGTGCCCCCGATAGAGGAAGGGGCCGCTGAGCTGTCTGAAGAGGGCGTGACCGTCGTCTGCTCTTTTGAGGACGCCTATCCACCCCCCTTGCTCGACTTGCAGACCGCGCCACCGGTGCTGTGCCTTCACGGCGAATGGCACGCAGCCGACCGCGAGGCGGTCGCCATCGTCGGTACGCGGTCACCGAGCGTCGAGGGCGAGCGCCTGGCCGAGGCTCTGGCCCTTGAGTGCGCCAGGGCTGGGATCACCGTGGTAAGCGGCCTGGCTCGGGGCATTGACACGTGTGCCCATCGCGGCGCGCTGGCTGGTGGCGGGCGCACGGTGGCCGTCCTGGGCTCGGGGGTCCGCGTCATCCGACCGGCCGAGAACATCGATCTGGCGCGGAGAATCGTGCAGTCGGGGGCCGTCGTGAGCGAACTGCCGCCCCGGGCTCGACCGAGCGTGCGGAGCCTGATGGCCCGGAACCGTCTGCAGAGCGGCCTGTCAAAGGCAGTAGTTGTCGTCGAATCGCGGGAGCAGGGAGGGAGTCTCCAGACGGCGCGGTATGCGCTGCGGCAGGGCCGTCTGCTGTTCGCCGTCGACTGGCCGGATGCGAAACCAACGGCTGCCGGCACACGTACCCTCCTTCGGAAGGGCGCTCTGCCGGTTCGCGGTTTGGACGATGTGTCAGAGCTGATTCGCCAGGTCAGGCGCCATGTTCCGGGCCCGCCGCCATCGAGGTCGCAAGCAGACCGGCGCCAGCTCCCGCTCTGGTGACGGCGGACGTCGCGCTCGCATTGCCCGCGTGTCGACAGGTGTGATATACTCGCATGCAGTTAGCCGGCTGTGACGCCAGGTATTACTGTGGTCTCCCCCTCCAGTAGATGAGCATCCACCGCGCGCTGAGGGCGCTGAAATCTTGGCTGGTCCGCCCTTCCCGGCGAAGGCGAAAGGCGCTTGGTCTCGCCCTGCTCGGGGTGTGCGCGGCTGGCTCGCAGAGCGCGTCGCGCGCGCAGGATGAAGGCCGACGCATCACCATCTCACTCGATGCCGACGAGGCCAAATACTCCGAAGCCGAATCAGCCGCGGTCGTCACCGGCAACGTGCGCCTGAAGGCCTCCGATCTGCCGGGACCCGTGCCCGAAGTCTCCATGACCACCGACCGTCTGCAGTTGTCCCTGGATACGGGCGACATCGAGGCGCCCGGCGGCGCGACCTTCGTGACGCCCCGCCTGGAGGTTACGGGCGATGACCTGCACTACAATCTCCGCAGTCAGGACTTCCGCGCCCTGAATGCACGCTCGGTTATCCGTGTGCCGCTCAGGGACCGCGAGGTCACCGTCTACGCGCGTAGTGATAGCGTGCAGGCCGTCGAAGCCGACGTCGAGTTCCACAAGGCCGCCGTCACCACGTGCGATCGGGAGAAGCCCCATTACGCTCTGAAGGCGCGGCGAGTCAGGGTCAACCTTGACACCGAGGAGCTGTTCATCTACGGCGGCGGCCTGTCGCTGTACGGAGTCCATATCCCACTGGTATCGAAGTTCAGCACCAAGATCACTCGTCGCGGCTCCGAGGGGCTGCTGGTCATCCCCATGCTCGGGTACTCGCAGCGCGAAGGGGTGTATGTGCCCTTCAAGAAGGGTTTCTCGGTACCGGGCGATCCCATTCGGACGGTCGCGGACGTCAAGTTCACGCAGCGCCATCTCATAGCGGGAAGCCTCGTGGCCGAGCATTCCCGCCCCGGCTTCCGGGCCTGGGCCACGGCGGCACGTCGCCTGGAGATGGACGACGACATCTCTCGCAGACTCGTCTACGACGCGCTTCCCGAACTCGGTGTGGAGGTTACGACCGGGGGCGGGGCTTCGGTGCTGTCGGGCCGCCTGATGGGGGGGGCTTACCGCGACGAGGACGTGCTGACGGGCCAACGGGCGCGCGAAGGCGCCGCCACGCTCAGGGCGGACTGGGACTGGCGCCCGGAGCGTGCTGACGGCGCCGCCGGACTCTGGGCCGGCGCCGGCCTTCGTGGCTCGGTCTACACGAGCGGCGATTCCTACCGAACCGTGGACTTCAGAGTCGGCGGAGCCGCGCCCCTGTGGTCGGGAGCCCGCGGCCAGCTCGAGCTGAGACACCACATCATCGGCGGACACACGCCGTTCGAGTTCGATGACATCGACCTGAAGACCGAGGCCGCCCTTGCGCTCGATACCCCTCTGGTGGGCGCCTGGGGCCTACGGCTGACCGGCCGATATGATATCCACCGCAGCTCCCTCCGCGACTACACCGTCGATCTGCGGCGTCAGGTGCATTGCCTGACGTGGCATCTGCGCTACCGCAAGGTCGGCTCCCGGATCGGCGTCGGCGTTGACTTGACCGACCTTATCGACGACGGCGAGCCCACCCTCCGGCGACGCCGCGGTCAGCCGCGCCCTGCCGTGGGGGCCGCGGTGGCCCAGGCCGCCGAGCGAGAGCACCGACCGGCGCTTCCGGACGTGCTGACGGCCGCTTCAGTGCCTCGAGAAACCGTCCCCAGCGAGTTCCAGTTGGCCGGAAGCCATCGGCAGCGGGCGCCCGATGCGACGCCGCCGTTCAGCAGCCGGCCTCCCCCATCGCTTCGGCTTGCGTACACGGGTGCGTTCTGATAAGATAACCGAGTACCGCGTTTGAGCGTTCGATAGGGCCGGCGGCAGAGCTACCTGCCGCCGTTTTCGTTAGAGGCGCACAGCAGACATTGACCCAAGAGGTGGTGCGTGCCATGGGAGTACTGACCCGGGTTTTCAGCTTCAACGAGCGCGAACTGGCCCGCTATCGGAAGGCCGTGGAGCAGGTCAATGCGCTGGAACCGCGCATGCGCGGCCTTTCCGACCAGGCCCTCGCGTACATGACGGCCCACCTGAAGGGGCGCCTGGCTGACGGCGAGGCCCTGGATGACATCTTGCCCGAGGGCTACGCCGTGGTACGAGAGGCCGCCAGGCGCGTACTGGGCGAGCGACCCTTTGACGTTCAGCTCATGGGTGCCATCGCGCTGCATGATGGCCGGATCGCTGAGATGAAGACGGGTGAGGGCAAGACCCTGACCGCCACCTTGCCCCTCTACCTGAACGGTCTGCTCGGTCGCGGCGCTCACCTGGTCACCACTAACGACTACCTCGTCAAGTGGCAGGCGGAGTGGATGGGCCAGCTCTACCAGTTCCTGGGCCTGACGGTCGGGTTCATTCAGCATGACATGCCGCCGTGGGTCAGGGCGGAGATGTACGCGTGTGACGTCACCTACGTCCAGAACAGCGAACTGGGCTTCGACTACCTGAAGGACAACATGGCGTTGGAGCGCGATCAACTCGTCCTGCGCGATCTGTACTACGCCATCGTGGACGAGGTCGATAGCATTCTGATTGACGAGGCGCGGACCCCCCTTATTCTGAGCGGCATCCCCGAGGAATCGACGCAGTTGTATCGTCAGGTCGATGGCATCATCGGCCGGCTGACGCCCGGACACAAGGACGAGGACAAGACCGAGCACGGCGACTACGTCGTCGATGAGAAGATGCGCGCGGTGAACCTCACGGAAGTCGGACAGGGCAAGGTTGAGAAGGCGCTGGGTGTGTCCAATCTCGCCGAAGAAGGCGCTCTTGAGCTGCAGCACCACGTTCAGGCGGCGATGAAGGCTCACACGCTCTTCCACCGAGACAAGGAATACATCGTCAAGAACGGCGAGGTCATCATCGTTGACGAGTTCACCGGTCACCTGCAGCCGGGGCGGCGCTACAGCGACGGCATCCACCAGGCCATTGAGGCCAAAGAGAGCGTCCAGATCCGGCAGGAGCAGAGGACCGTCGCCACGATAACCTACCAGAACTTCTTCCGGCTGTACGAGAAACTCGCCGGCATGACCGGTACCGCCAAGACGGAGGAGGCCGAGTTCCAACGCATCTACGGGATGCCCGTTATCGTGGTCCCGCCGAACAAGCCGGTCGCGCGCCGGGACTACTCCGATGTGGTCTACAAGACCCAGGAGGCGAAATTCCGGGGGATCGTGTCCGATATCGTCCGCTGCAAGACGCTCGGCCAGCCGGTGCTGGTGGGCACGCGCAACGTTGACGTATCGGAGCTGGTCGCGCGGCGCTTGCTGCGGGACAAGGTACAGCTCCTGGCCCTGGTTGCCGTGCTGCAGGACGACATCGCCCGCAGGAAAGACCTCAGCAGGGAGGACCGCGATAGCTGGACCGAAGCCCTGCGCTTGCCGATCGACGAGAAGCTGCCCACGGGAACGCCGGAGTTCACGGTTGAGGAGGAGACGCCGGAGGATGAAGAGCCGCAGCCGGACTCCGGCAGGGCGGCGAGAGTGCTGACACAGGCTGCCGCGGCCAAAATTGCGCGTGCTCTTGACCTCAACGTCGAGGCGACCCACCCGGAGAACCTCGACCGACTGCTCGATGTATGGCGCCTGGTTCCCGAGGGGGCCAGCGCTCAGGAACGGTCGGACTTGGCGGCCCGCCTGGCCGAGGTCCTGCAGGAGGACAAGGCGATCAACCCCCTCAACGCCAAGTTCCACGCCCAGGAGGCACAGGTCATCCGCGAGGCCGGCATGGCCGGAGTGGTGACCATCGCGACCAACATGGCGGGTCGCGGTGTGGACATCCGCCTCGGTGGCGAGCCGGACGAGGGCGAAGACCGGTCCGCCGAGTACACTGAAGTGAAGGCTCACGGAGGCCTTCACGTGGTGGGCACCGAGCGCCACGAGAGCCGGCGCATCGACAACCAGCTCCGTGGCCGCTCCGGCCGCCAGGGCGACCCCGGCAGCAGTCGCTTCTATGTGTCGCTGGAAGACGAGTTGATGAGGATCTTCGCGCCGGAGAGAATGAGGTTGCTCACCGGCGGCTGGCCGGAGGAGGAGCCCGTTGAGACGCGGTTCATCAGTAAGACCATCCAGCGCGCCCAGCATAAGGTGGAGATGCGCAACTTCGGCATGCGCAAGCACACGCTGCAATACGACAACGTGATGAACGAACAGCGCAGCGTGGTCTACGCCAACCGCCGTCGCGTGCTCATGGGCGAGAACGTGGGCGATAGCACCGCCAACATGATCGAGCGGGTGCTCGACGGGATCGTGAACGGTCACGCGAACCCCGACGTGAACCCGGAAGAATGGGATCTGGAGGCCGCCTGCACGGCCTTCCGGGATGCCGTGCCCGGCTTGGTGGAGCAGCTGGCCACCGAAGCCCTCCAGGCCACCGTCGCCGACGGATTCGCCGACTGCCTGGCTGAGGCCGTAGGGGCTCTGTTCGCCGAAGAGCGCGGCTCGATCGACCGGCTGATCGAGAGAACGATCCTGCAGTCGGTCAAGGCTTACGAGCAAGGGGGCGAGGCCGGCCCGATTGGGCAGCTCCTCGCCGAGGTGGACGCGCTCGTTCCGGGGGTGGGGGTCGCGCTGCCCGTGGAGGAATTGGGGAGGCTGGAGCCTGGCAAGCTCGGTGACGAGATGATCGCCCGCGTGAGAGAGATCATGCGAGCCGGCACCCAGCCGAACCAGCGCACTGCGGAGAGTCTCGCCGGGACCGTCCGTCGGCTGACCGTGCCCAGAAACGACGAGGGCGCCGGGCTGCCGGACGTGATGCCCGCCTCCCAGGAAGCGACTCAAGCGCTGAACGCAGCCCGCGCAGAGCTTGTGGAAGACGCTCTGGGGCAGTTCCGTCAGGCGGCGCTGCCTGAGGAGCGCAAGGAGCCGCTGGTTCGGGCGTGCTCGGAGCGGCTGGGCGCGATCGAGAAGGGACGTGGTCTGGCGGACCGCATCGCTCACGATGCCACCCAGCGCGCCATTGCCCGGGCGCTCGAAGCCCCGGCAAGGTCTCTCTACGACGAGGAGCTTCAGTGGCATGAGCGCACCATCGAGCGCCGCCTGCGCGAGGTCGTGGCGACTCACGCCGGTCCCGAGGCCCCGATGGAGCAATGGGACATCGAGGCACTCCGGCGCGATGTCGATCAGATCGTTCCGGGGACGTCCGAGGCACTGAGTGAGGAGGCGCTCCGGGGAGTGGAGCCGGAGGAGCTTGCGGCAGCGGTGGCCGAGATGGGCCTCGAGGCATACCGGCAGAGAGACGAAGCTCAGGCCAGCCAGAGACTCGAGGCTCTCAGCGACCGCATCAGAACGGCAGTCCACACCGGTGCCCCGGCCAACGTCCCCCTGCAGGAGTGGGACATCGACCTGTTCTTCGAGAAGGCCGGAGAGGCCGAGGGCGAGATGCGCTCGTTGCTGGCCCAGGAGACACTCAGACGGGTCCGCAACTCCCGTCTCCCTGCGGAGCTGAAGGACCCGGCCACGGACGCATACGAGCAACGGGCCCTCGCGGTCAGGGGCTCCTGGGGACTGCGGAGGCGGTTTGCCGTTGGTACCCTCCGAGCCGTGCCGGCCGGTCAGTTGGCCGACGAGGTGAAGCGACGCGCCTTCGACCTCCACCGGAAGCGAGAGCAGGTGCTGGGCGCAGAGAATATGAGGCGCCTGGAGCGGGGGGCCCTGCTGCGGGCCATTGAGGCCAGTTGGCCGCAGCATCTGCAGGACATGGATCACCTCCGGGAGGCGGTCCACCTGCGCGCCTATGGCCAGTGGGACCCCCTCGTCCAGTACCAGAAGGAGTCCTACGAGTACTTCCAGCGGCTGCTGGACCGCATCGCCGAGGACGTGTCGAAGCTTGTCTACGGCGCCGACTTCGTGCCCCAACCGACTCAGCGCCGTACCCAGCAACCGAAGACTCAGGCGCCGGCGGCCGAGCCCGACAAGCAGCAGGCCGCCCCGAAGGCAGAAAAGCAGCCCAGGAAGAAGCGGAAGAAGAGACGACCCAAGAAGCTCCCCAAGCCCAACCGTAGCTGCTGGTGCGGCAGTGGGAAGAAGTACAAGGACTGCCACATGGAGGAAGACCGGAGGGAGGCGCCGGAGAAGACGGCTGCCTCGCGATAACGGAGTACCAACGATGAAACCAGGCCCGAAGGCGGACCCCTCGCGTACGCACTTCGACGTGCTCGGCCTCGATGAGGATGCGACCATCGTCAAGCGCCAGATCGAGGAGGCGTACGAGAGACGAGCGCCCGAGTGCGTGCAGCGACTGGCCAAGATCGACGGAGCATCGGAAGAGGCGACCGCCGTGCGCGCACGGCTCGCCCAGCTCAACGCAGCGAAGGCCGTGCTTCTCCCCCGGAAGTCCCGGGAAGAGTACAAGGCGAAGGTCCAGCAACTCCGCGACGCCGAGCGGGAGCTGGAGGCGGAGACCAGCCAGGCTTCAGGCGCTAAAGGTGGGAAGGAAAGCTCTGCCGTACTGCTGCTTCATCTGCGCCAGCAGGTGGAGCGCACGCGAGAGGAGCTGCGCAAGCTCCACGCCCAGCAGTACGAGCGCCATGCCCGCGACCACCAGGGGGGCAGCCCGGGGGAGCCCCAGGCCGAGGCGGATGCCCCCGAGGCCGACGAAGTGCGACGCCGGACCGCTCCGGCGGGCCAGAAGGCGGCCGCGCTTGCTGAGTTGGCGGCGCGGCGTCCGGCAAGACGGGTCTGAGGGCGAGACCCAAGAACCTGACCCGAATGCGTGATGACCATGGAAACTGACCGTCTCCGGAGTCTCGTCGCCAGACTTGTCTTCTGCGGGGACTTCCAGGAGCTCATGAGCCTGTACGGGGCTGCCGATGTGTCGCTGCCACTCGACAGGCTTGTCGAGGTGTATGAAGGCTACAGCTTCACCGAGGGAGGTCAGGAGGCTCTGGACGAGATTGCGGCGGCGATCGCTGACGACCTGTTGCCGCGCCTCGATGAGCCCGTGACGGTGCCGGCCGAGCTTATTGAGCTAGCCGCGCGGTGCGCCGTCGAGCAGAGCAAGTACCATGTCGCGGTCAAGGCGCTGAGAGAGGCCGGAGCACTCGACGGAGCCAGCCAAAGATACAGCCAATACGCGACCGAGAGCCTGTCTTCGGGCGAGTACGACCGAGCGGCGTGGGAACTGATCGTGGCCGGTCGCTTCGGATGGGCCGGGCTGTCCGCCGGCGCGCGAGCGGAGTTCGTCGTCAGTCTCGGAATCGATGCCGCTGAGCTCGGATTCGCTCTGGGAGCCCAAACGTCCCGGGGAAAGGTGGTCGGCGGCCGGCCGCTGCCGGACTTCCCGGCCTGGCAGACCTACGGGCCGCTGTTGCACGCCCGGTGCGGCATCGATGAGTGCGTGGCCCGAAAAGGCCTTGACGAGACGGTCCCCCTCGCCGTGCGCTACCTGATCCACGATCGATCGGTCGCCGAGCGAGCGCTGGAGGCCGTTGCCGGCGACGCCCCCAAGCTGCTCAAGGCACTCGCGGCCGCGTCTGATGAGGGGTTCAGTGAGTACGGGGAGCGCTACAAGACGGCCCACGCGCGCTACCAGGAGTTGAGGGAGCAATGGGACAAGGGCCCAGAAGAGGCGGACGAGACCGACCAGTCCCTGACAGACAGTGACTCCGAGAGTGGTGGTGAGAGCAGTCCCGACAGCGAACGGGAGCCCGGCACACAGCTCGACGCCATCCGCGAGGGCCTGCAGGAAGTGCAGGGCCTGCTGCTCGGCCGTACCGAGAGCCGATGGCGCAACTGTCTGGCTCAACTGGCCTACGACCACCCGCTCTCGGTCTTCACCGTGTGTACCCTTCGGGGCCGGGAGATCGAGGGCTCCGTCGCTCCGGTGGGAGAGCCGGGCCTCGAATTCCTGCGAGCCGTGCTGGAGTGACGGCCCGGCGCACCGCAATCAGTAGTACTGCCCGCGCGACGTCGTCAATCGTTGTCCCCCCGACCCCAAGCCATACTCCCAGTCCCGGAACGGCAGGGCCTTCAGGCCGATGTTCAGGCGGATCTCCCTCTGGCTGAGGCTATACGATAGCGACGCGATCCAGCAATGAAGGTCCCGGGTGATCCGCGCCTCCAGGAAGTCCAGGTCCCCCAGCGGCCCGTTGTAACCGGCCAGCGTCTCCAGGCGCCACTGGCGGTTGATCACCCAATCCGAGTCCATCGTGATGCGCCCGAGTTGCGAGCGCTCGATGTCGTAGGAGGTCGTCAGAGCCAGGTCGAGCCGGTGTTGCTTGACGAACTGCCACCGCGCCTCGAGCGGCCGGAACTCGCTCCGCTCAATGTCGTAGGCCGTTTGGAACTCGAAGCGGTTCTTCAGGTTCGGGGTGAACTCGGCCCGCATCAGCAGGTCGCGCCACGTGCTGGTTTCGATGTCGAAACCGGTGCCGAACTCTATCCGCGAGCGATTGGCCACATAGTGAGAGAGATCGACTTCAACGTCGTGTCGCTTGGCCGCGAAGTCGAGCCGCAGCGGCGAGAAGCCGTCGGCGTGCTCGAAATCCCATCGGAAGCGCGAGTACCAGGGCCCGCCCCAGTGCGATTGGAAGGCGCTCGTCAGTCGCAGGTCGTACTGCGCGGCGCCGTCCGAGTACCAGCTCTGGCGGAATCCGGCGCCGCTGCGTAGCTCGTGGTCCGGGGCCAGGCGGATTGTCTCACCGTAGATCTGGGTATCGAGCATGGCACGACTGATCGACAGATCATCGGGTTGCTGCCTGAAGTGCCCCAACTCCAGGCGCGTCTGGATGGGTACGCCCCATTTGAGTCCCAGTCGATCGGTGTCGCTCTGGAGGCTGATCGCGGGCAGTTGATCCAGCACGAAGTACTGGCTGTCGCGCTGGTAGCGATCGCCATCCAGATCGTACCGCTGCTTGTAGCCCAGATCCCAATCGAAGGCCTCCTGCCTCCGGCTCATGTCGAGGGAGAGGTCGAGCTCCTGGTCGGTGGGCTCGTCCGACCCGAACTTACTGGTTCGCAGGACGCTGCGGACCGTCCAGTCGATCTCGGCCGGGCCGCGCTGCTGATGGGTGAAGTTGTTGGTGAACCGACGCGAGCTGTAGCCGCTGCCCGATGTCTGGGCCTCCTGGAAGCCGAGCGTCGTATGCGTGTCTCCTGTGTCATTGCGGATGGTAAGGTCAGACGTGAGCGATGTCGTGGTCCCCAGGCCGTAGCCGCTGTTGTTCTGCAGGCTCGCACTCAGGTTCGAGCTCAGGCTGCGAGTGTACTGGTAACGGTGCCGCACGCCGGCCGAGTACGCACCCATGCCGGGCTCATAGAAGAGGCTGAGCTCGCCGGAGGATTTGGGCGTGTCGAAAACGTGCTCGACCCCCGCCCCAACGCCGCGTTTGGTCGTCAGGTGCAGGCGCAGCAACCCGTTGGCCGATGGGCCCGCCTCGTACGGGTAGGCGAACTTGGCGTAGAATCCCTCGACATCGTTCTGCCCGAGTTCGGGGATGAGCCGCGACCGGTCATCCGTAATCCGGAACCGGAGCTTGCCCGGGTAACGAAAGAGACGGTGTCCCAACACGTAGACTTCGGGGTGGTCCAACGTGATGTCGCGGCCCAGGCGGATCCGGATGCCATCGGACCTCAAGTCATAGTGCGGGTCGCCGAGATCGCAGGTCGTCAGTCCCACACCTTCGGCCTGCAGCGTATCGAATTGTGGGTACTCAGACACCCGGTCGCCGCGCACGTAAACCGGCTCGCGGACGCTGCCCTCGAAGAACTCGGGGTCCAGCTTCGTCTCGCCGTCGATCAGCGTCCATTCCTCGGTCTCCAGGTTGACGCGCACGGCCTGGCCCGTTGTGCGCCAGTTGGGTGACGTGACGAGCACGTTCCCGCGAAGCAGGGCCCACGTCTGCGTCTCGTCAACCTCCGCCTCGTGGGCGGAGAGCACCATGTCCCGGTAGCGGATCCGCACATCGCCCCGGCCGTATACCGCGCCCGCCTCGTAGCGCACATTGTCAGCCTCGATCTGGAACTCGTCCTCCCCGAGCTCGGGGCTCTGGTCTCCCTCCTGCGCCTCAACCTCCTCCATGTCCGCCAAGTCAACGGACGAGGGCTCTCCCTCGGCCTCTTCGGGCGACTCCTCATCCAGTTCGGCAAGGACGGACGGAGGCGGGGGGAGCGCTTCGCCCCCCTCTGCGGGCGGCACTGGTTGCTGAGCCCAACCGGCGGACGGTCCCGCCAGCAGAGCGGCCACGAGCACGGGCCTGATGCGCTGCGCAAAGGTCAAGGGATGCCCCCGCAGTGGTCCGGACGACTCCTGTGGCCCATTTGGCTTACACTCACCGGTCGCTACCCGACGGACACCCACGCGGTGCGCCGTTCAGGTGCGACGCCACAGGAGCAGGACGCCAAGCAGACCGGTGACGCTGTTTGGCAGCCAGGCCGCCACGACCGGTGGGATGGCGCCCGATTCGCCGAGCATGCGCGCCCAGAGCATGCCGACGTAGTAGACGAACGCAAACAGCACCACCGCCAGAACGCCGCCGATGCTGTGCCCGCCCCTGAAGAGCATGGCGACGGGCCCGCCGACGATTGCGAAGGCCAGGCAGGCCACGGCAAGACTGATCCGGTAGTGCAACTCCAAAATCAGCGGCCCGACGACTGACCGCTCAGCATCGGGTTGTGCCTTGATCTGCCGGGCGATCTCCGCAATGCTCATGTTCGCCCGCGTTCGCTGCTCGCCGGTGAAGGTGGCGATGGTCTCAGGCAGATGGATCGTCGCACGCCAGGCAGGTACTCGTACGGAGCTGCCCTCCCCGTCAAAGCGGTAGGAGACGGGCCGGTCCAGGATGCACTTCTCGCCGTCCAGCCGCGCCGTGGGTGCCTCGATGAACGTCACCGTCCCCTTGGGCTCGATCCAGAAAGCCTTGAGATACCGGATCGTGCCCGTCCGGTCATCCACATCACCCGGCAGGAAGTACAAGTCTTCGGCGACATCGACGAACTTGCCGGGCTGCAGCGCCAGGCTCCGCTGCGAGAAGACCATGTCGGTGACGATCGCTTCTGCGCGCCGGTCTGCTTGCGGCTGGACGTATTCGCTTACCAGGAGACTGAATCCCGAGACGGCGACTCCCAGAACCCACACGGGCCACAAGACCCGGGCCAGAGACACGCCCGCAGCTCGGATGGCCAGCAACTCGTTGTCCCGGGCGAGCCGATGCATCGCCAGCGAGGCGGCCAGGAGCACCGACACCGGCAGCGCGAGGGCCAGGGCGTTGGGCACCTGGTACATGACGAAGCGCGCCACCGCCCAGAACGGCACGCCCCGCTCGACCACAGTGGTGATGACCTTGAAGAGCAGATGCCCCACGATGAGCACCGCGAAGGAGACCGTGGCGACGACCAGGGGGCCGAGGAATTCGCGCCATACGTGTCGGTCGAGCTGTTTCATGGGCTGCTGACTTTGACCGCCCGCCGGGCAGGCGAGTTCCGCGCGACGGGGCTGCCCAGATTCCACGCCGCGCACACCGAGTCCTCCGCCGGAGCGCTTGCCGCGGACGGCTGTCTCGTACACGCTCAGACCCGGGAATGTCTTGGCACGACCAGGGGGAAGGCCAGGGCGGACCTATCGCTTGCGCATGGACCTGCCGCCGACAACGATGGCGGCGGCCGCAGACAGCTTGAGGACATCACCCGGTAAGAAGGGGAGAACGCCCTGAAGCACGGCGGCTTCGAGGCTTCCCGTCAGCCCGGTAAGCCAGGCCGCACCCAGGAGGTATATCACCACGGAACCGGCGGCCATGGCGCCCGCGACGCGCCAGAACGAGCGCGATTCGCCGACGATAAGTCCCACCACATAGGCGGCAACGACGAAGCCGACGATGTATCCGGCGGTGGCGGTCAGAGGGCCCGCGACCGCCGCCGGCGACAGCAGCGCGATGCCCCCGTACAGGAGCTGGCTGCCGGCGCCCAGCCGGCGCCCGAGGAGTGCCCCCGAGAGTAGCACGAAGAACGTCTGCGCCGTTACGGGCACCAGCGAGAAGGGCAGTCGGAACCGTACCTGCGCACCCGCAGCGGTGCACAGGGCAAAGAACACAACAGCCCCCGCCAGGGCGAGTGTGTGTAGAAGTCGTCCCGTCTCGACGCGTGCGGCAGTCGCTCTCAACTGAGCCGTCCTATCCGTCAGACTGTCGTTCGCGGCACAGCGCTCGTGCTTTCGCTCGAGGTCAGCCGATGTCCTCCATCAAGTCCAGGTCCGGGCCCAGAAGGCCCCCGGCCCAGTCAGGCCGAAACACGGGCAGGTTGCCGGTTGGCTCCTGAATTGAATGCGGACCAGCTCTCCCGGTCCGCGGACGCCGGAGGCTTCTATGCTTGGCATGCACTGGGTCGATGTGCTGATCCTCGTTGGGTACCTGGTTGGCATTACCGCGGTTGGCTTCCTGAGCAAGAAGGCCATCCACAGCCGCGAGGACTTCCTCCTTGCCGGACGCAAGCTGGGCATCCCCCTGATGGTCATGCACTCGTTCGGAACCGGCACGCACACCGACCAGGCTGCCGGCGTCGTCTCGGAGAGCTACAAGCACGGCGTCTCCGGGATCTGGGCTCAGTGGAACTGGATGCTCTGTACGCCCTTCTACTGGATTCTGGCCCCGCTGCTCCGCCGGACACGCTGCCTCACCATCGCGGACGTCTACCAGGAGATGTTCGGCAAGAGCGTCAGCATCCTCTGCGTCGTCATCAGCTCTCTGGGTACTGCCCTCGCGATGGGCGTCATGCTGAAGGGCACCTCACTGACGATCCAGGGGATTCTCGGCATCCCGCACGAGAGCGACGTCATCAGTCTGGGCGGCCTCCGGCTCGGCGACGCGTCCTTCTACATCTCCCTGATCGTCATGACCGCCCTGTTCCTGCTCTACGGAACGGCCGGCGGCATCGTGGGAGCCGTCCGGACCGACTTCATCCAGGGCATCTGCATCATCATCCTCTCTGCGCTCGCCCTCCCCTTTGCCTTCCAGGGCGTAGGAGGGATGCAGGGCATTCGTGACGTCGCAGGGCCCGACTTCATGAAGCTGATTGGGGAGAACTTCAGCGTCCTCATGATTCTCGCGCTCGTGACGACGTCGCTCTTCAGCATCGTGTCCCAGTCACACATCATGTCGGTCACCTCCTCGGGTCGAACCGAGTGGGAAGGCCGGGTCGGAATGACGTACGGCAACTTCCTCAAGCGCTTCTGTACGGTCGGATGGTGCCTGCTGGGCGTTGTGTGGTTCGTCCGCAGTCCCGACATGCCGAACCCGGACACCGTCTTCGGCGACGCTGTCGCCACCTTGCTGCCGCTGGGCTTCCGGGGGCTGATGCTGGCGAGCATCATGGCCGCCGCGATGTCGAGCTGCGACTCGATGATGATCGCGTGCTCCGGGTTGTTCACCGAGAACGTCTATCGCCGCGTGCGGCCCGACGCAGACGAGAACCACTACATAAACGTCAGTCGAGTCGTCGGCGTGCTCGTCGTCATTGTCTCGATCGCCTTCGCCATTCTCACGCCGACGATCTTCAAGGGCCTCATGACTTTCTGGAAGACGACGGCCACGGTCGGCATCGCCTGGTTCCTCGGCATGTTCTGGCGCAGGGCGAACTCCCACGGGGCCTGGGCGAGCTTCATTGTCGCAACGGTCGTGCTCATCTACGCGAACTACTTCACGGAGTGGAATGCTGCAGTGAAGCTCGGGCTGTTCATGCCGGCGGGCTTCCTGGCCGGCATACTGGTCAGCCTCGTGACCCCGCGCCCCGACAAGCAGCTCAAGGATCGCTTCTTCATCAAGCTCCACACCCGCATCAGCGAACAGGACAAGCTGGCGGAGAGACTCGGCGATACGGAGCCAGTTCCCGAGGAGCCGGCTGCCGACGACGAGGCCGGCGACGAGGAGGAGTCAGGCGTCAGCCTCGAGACGGCTTTCCCTACCGACCGGTGGTGGATCAACCGGTGGGGAGTCCTGTTGCCGAGGCCGTCGCTTCAGACCTGGGGCGGCTTCCTGGTGGCGTGCGGGGTGATGGTCGCGATCGTCGCCGCCACGTGGGCGCTGGTTGCGCTGTGAGCCGACCGGCGCCGCCGCTGTGGGCGCCCGTCACGGGGCGCGCCGGGCCCCGTTCGCTGGCCTGAGGGAGTCTACTCCTCCTTCGGGCACACGATCTTGATGGACTTCCAGATGCCGCCCTTGAGCTTGCGGTCAAGGACCTTCACCGCGATGAAGTGCTTCCCGGGGGGCACATTCGGCAGGAGTTCGACCCGGAACCGCTTGTCCCAGCCGGCCTCGCCCAGGTCGTGCTC
>CBFDAZ010000026.1:0-18449 GCA_965602825.1 uncultured bacterium | reverse complement strand
TCGAGGCCGGTTACGCTCACTCGGTGGCGGCCATCATGGCGTTCAGGGCGTGGGAGACCGGTCAGCAACAGTTCTACGATCCTGAGAAGCAAACGATCCGCCCGGGCTGAGCCAGCCCTCGGCATCCCCGTCGCGACATCTGTCGGACCGGAGAAGCTATGGAGAGCGCTGCCATCGTCCTTCTTGTCTCGCTGAACGCCAACACCCCCCTCCCCGCCCCAGCCGAGTTCGCCCTGCCCGAGGGTGTGCCGACTGACCGGCCTCCCCCACTGCAGCTCGTCGAGGTTGGCGAGCTTGAGCCGGCGCCCGTGGCAGCTCAGGTGTGCCGCCTGGGGCCATGGACGGGACCAGGTGCAGCGCTTTGCTTCATCGTGCCGCCGCGCGACCGCGCCGAGGAGCAGATCCCATACAAGATCGCCCCGGCCAACCAGAGCGCCCCCGCGTTCCGGTTCGATCAGGACGACGCTCGCCTCCTCCTCTTCGAGCGCGATCGCCCTGTCCTCACCTACAACTTCGGCATGCTCCTCCCGGAAGGCGTCCCGGAGAACCGGCGACGCTCGTCCTACGTGCACCCGCTCTACGGGCTCGATGGGGAGATCATCTCCGACGACTTCCCCAAGGACCACTACCATCACCGCGGCCTGTTCTGGTCGTGGCCGAGGATCACCGTCGGCGAACGAACCCACGATCTCTGGGCCATTAGCGGCGTGCTCGCGCGTTTCGAGGAGTGGCTGGGGCAGGAAGCCGGCCCAGTCTGCGCGGTGTTCGGCGTCAAGAACGGCTGGTACGTCGGTGAAGAGCGCATCATGGAGGAGACGGTCTGGTTCCGCGTATGGCGAGCCGGCCAGGTGGGCCAGGCGATAGACGTCGCGCTGAAGCTCGAGGCCCACGGCGAGGCGGTCACCATCAGTCCGAAGGACGCTAAGGGGTACGGCGGCCTCTGCTTGCGCTTCGGGCCGCGTGAGGATACGGTTCTCACAGCCGCCCAGGGCAAGCAGGACCAGGACAGCAATCTGAAGCCGTCGCCCTGGGCCGACCTGTCCGCCAGGTTCGCCGGCCGGCAGGGGCCCTCGGGAGCGGCCGTCTTCGTTGATGCCGCCAATCCGGACTTCCCCAACGGCTGGTGCCTGCGGCATTACGGATTCCTGGGTGTGAATTGGCCGGGCCTCCAGACCGTGACGCTGCAGCCCGGGGAGCCCGTCCACATGCGTTACCGGGTCTGGGTCCATCGAGGTGACGCCCAGGAAGGCCGGTGCTCCGCTGCCTACGCGAGCTTTGCGAACCCGCCCCACGTCGCTGTCGAGCCGGAGTAGACCGCACGCCTATGATCACGCTACTACCAGGAGAGACTGCCATGGCCATCATTGCACTGCCGATCCTGTTGGCGCTCACCGCCATCGCTTACGGTGCTCCGGAGCGCGTGTCGGACGCCGAGGCGCGGAAGTGGCTCCGGCAGCTCCTCCCCCTGCCGAAGGAGATCACGTTCGAGGGCCAGGTTACCGTGCCGCTTGACGTGGTGCGCCTGCAGCTCCCTTCGGAGCCGGGCGAACTCGCCCTGTCGGCCGCCGCTGAGGTGCAGACGCTTCTCGGTGACACCGTCCGCGATACAAGTCGTCCCGACAACGAGTTCACGATCTCGATGGAGCTGCACGGCACCGAGGAGCAAGGGGACCTGCTGGCGGCGCCGCGAGCCGAGACACTTGATACGCTGCCAAACTCCGCACAGGCGTACGTGATCTCCCCGACGGCCGGCAGCGGGCTGACTCTCGCAGCGCTTCACGAACGGGGGCTGTACTACGCCTGCAAGACCCTCCAGCAGCTCCTGGCGGACCGCGTCCAGGACGGGCAGGTGACGATGCCCCTGGTGACCGCGCGGGACTGGCCGGACTTGGCCGAGCGCGGCGAATGGGGCGGCAGCGCCAACGCCGACATCGAGTGGTTCGCCGACCGAAAGATGAACCTCATCGAGAGCCACGTTGACATGTCGCTCGATGAGGAGGGGCACGGCGTAGCGAAGATCGATGAGACGCTGCTCGAGCGCGGCCGCAAGCACGCCGTCAAGGTCGTCCCGATCATCACCCACCTCGACCAACTCGCCCGCAGCGGCGTCTACGAGCAGTTCCCGGAGCTGAAGGGGGTCGGCGAATCGGCCCAGCACAAGTCTTACGACCACGTCACCGCGCCGTGCTTCTCGAAGCCGAAGATGTGGGAGCTTCTGGCCGACTGGTTCGCTTCGCTGGCGGCTCAGGAAGGGGTCACGGACGTCTGCGTGTGGCTGTCGGAGCACCATCTGCAGTGCGGCTGCGACGAGTGCAAACAGGAAGGCCAATACGCCCTCGAAGCCAAGGCCGCCGTTCGCGGCTGGGAGCTTGCACGAGAGAGATACCCTCATGTCAACCTCAGGATCCTGCTGACCCAGGGCAGCTACTCAACGAACGACAAGGTACTCGCCGCCGTGCCTCCTGAGGTCGGCGTCACGTACTACGACGGCGGGCGCACCTACGATTCGTCCCGGGAGCCAATGATCTACCCCCTGCTTGAGCAGTACGCCGCAGAAGGGCGCTGGCTGGGGTGCTATCCGCAACTGACGGCCTCGTGGCGGATCGTGTGCCCGTGGAGCGGGCCCCAGTTCATCAAGTACCGCATGACGGAGTTCGTCGAGAAGGGATTGCAGTGTCTCTGCGGTTACGCTACACCGAACAACCGCCTGTACGACTTCAATGTCCAGGCCGCGGCCGAGTGGTCCTGGAACTCGGGCGGCCGGGACGAGCACGAGTTCGCGGCAGCGTGGGCCACACGTGAGGGCCTCGCTGACCCCCAGAAAGCCGCCGACTGGGCCGTCATGCTGGGGCCCGTCGCCTGGGACGTCTACGGGGCGCGAGTCCCCTACTCCCATTTCTTCGGCGCCGCCGCCAGGATGATCCGCGATCGCGCGGAGCCCAAGCTCGGGGAGGGCATGTTCCGCTATATCCCGACGGCCGAGCGCTTCGACGAGCATCTGGACACCTGCCAGGCGGCCCTGGCCCTGGCGCAGGACCTGGAGGCCCCCGCCCTGATCGCCGAGACACAGACGATCCAGGGCTACGTGCGGATGATGCAGGTCATCTGGCAGATTGCGTCCGCGGTGGCTGGTGCGGACGCGCTCGCCGAGCCCGAGAAGCAGCAACTCCAGACGCTGATGAACGAACTCGACGCAGCGTCCCGCGCGACGACCGAGGCGCTCCAGGCGTGGGGGGAGGCCGCGGGCGCGGGCCTGGGAGGCAAGCGCTTCGCGGATACGGTGCAGGTCACCGAGCAGACATCGGCTGATATCGGCAAGGCGCTGGCGGCTTTCGGGATCACCGATCCCGGCGCCCCGTTCCGCCCGCACAAGATCGGCAGTTGGGAAGACGACGACTTCCAGCCCGAGAAGCTGCGCATCACCAAGCAGTGGGACGCTACCGAAGCCATCATGGCCGCCGGCACATACGAGGTGCGGTTTGACTACACCAGTGGCTGGTGGGGCCTGCACATGTACCGCGTCGCGCTGGCTTCGGCGACGGGCGATGACGAGGACCTGACTGAGATTGCCGTTGATGAGCACGACGGCGCGGCAGCCTACCAGAACCAGGACAATACGTATTCGCTCAACCTGACGGATTACTCGGCCGACCTCAAGTACTTCATCATCGCCGACATCCAGGGCGTCACCTCCGAGGGGAAGCCGGAGAACCGGCGGGGCTGCGCGGGCGACGTATGGCTGGAGATGGTGCGGCCGCCGGAGTCGCGCTAACCACCTTGCACTCGAGCGGCGCGGGAAGCGTTGGGCGGGTAGAAGGCCCAGCCGTCGAGCACCCACGCGGGCTCGGCCCCGAGGTTCGTCGCCAAGGCCCGTCCCCAACGCTCGCGCAACGGCCCGTCTTCCTCCAGGCTGTGCCCGTTTCGCACCAGCAGCCCGACGGCGGGTGGCCCCTTGATCGGTTCCGCGGGTGGATCGGTACTCACCAGGAGAACCTTGCCCTGCACGCGTTCGGCGTACAGCGTCACGGCATAGCCCGGCCAACCCGCGACGACCACCTGCCCTTCCGTCTGCGATGACAGTGATTCCTTGAGCTTCGCCGCCACTTCCCTGCTTGAGGTGGCATCGGCTGCACCGAAGGGTCGGCCGACGAGCGCCGGTCGCGGGTCAACATACACCCGGGCCTCGTCCGCCAACAGGAACAAACACCCGAACGCAAGCAGCGCCCCGCTCCCGGCGAGGCAGATCTCCTTGCTGATGCCTTTCCGCTCGAAGAGGGAGCGCAGGTCACCGACGGCACATGCCGCCAAGAACCAACCCGCCGCCAGCATGGGCGCAAACAACTCCGCCATCGGCATCAGCGGCAAGTCAGCCTCCGAAGCACGGTTCGCCCAGACCGCGAACAGGCCCGGCAGTAGCAGCACGGCGACTGGCGTGGACAGCAGCAGGCAGCTCGCCCCCAGGCCCAATCGGGTACGACCCGACGCACCACCCCAGCCCGCCCACCACACGACCGCGAGTAGCGGAGCGAACACTGTGGCGGCACCCAGGACGCCCTGCCAGGCGGGGACCCGATCAACTGCCCCGGCAGCCTCGCTCTGCCAGAACAGGCGCCAGAAGTGCCAGGGGTCCCCGATGATCAGCCAGTTGGCCAGTATCCAGAGACCTGCGACGTACACAATCGGGAGCAGGAAGGTGATAAGCGTACCTTCCAGCTTCGACCATCCACCTCCGCCGCGCGCCGTGTGCCAACCAACAACCAGTGTCGCAGCCACGATCGGCGCCAGGGCGTCGTACCGGGTCAGGAAAGCGAAGCTCAGGAAGATGCTGCAGCTTATCAGGTCCCGCAGAACATCCGCGCGCTGCCACCGCAAAAGAGCCCACGCCGCCCCCAGCAGCAGGAGGACGTACAGAGCATCGGGGGAGCCCGTCGCGACCAGACCCAGGTACACGGGGTTGGCCACGGCGATCGCGCACAGGGCCCACCGGCCGACCGGGCCAACGCCCACGTCCGCGCAGAGCGCGCTCAGTACCTTGATCGTCAGCCCTGCAACGACTGCCCCCAGGACCCACACGGCATCCCCGGAGGTCACCAGTTTCGGGGCCAGCCACGCGATCGGTATGTAGAGCAGCGAGGTCAACGGCGGCTCGACGAAACCGATGAGCGCCAGATTCACCTCGGGCTCCTGGCGCAGCACGTCCTGCGCGTGGGCTAAGGCCGCCAGCGCTCGCCAGTTCACCGCCGTGGCCGACACGGCTGCCATCCCCGCCACCGCTGTCACGAGGGCCGCGAGAGCGAACATGCTCCAGCCCTCCGCAGCCGAAGCGCGGCCGCCCTCGCCTGGTGGCGCTGGTCTCGACTCAAAGTCGGCCAACAGCTACTCCTCCCGGAACAAGCCGTGCTGCGTCTTCTCCCAGTAGTGCGGTCTGGTGACCAACTGAAAGAAGCCCTTGTACGCGCCCACGCTCATGAGCAGCCAGTAGACTGGGGTAAGTACGGCATGCTTGACCAGGTCGTAGTACCCTCGCTGCATAGACCCGGCTACTGCGAGGTACACGAATACGAAGTTGCCCACGAAGCAGCATGCCAGTCCCAGGCCGTATATCAGCGGCGGGAACACCGCAGAGATGGCCGCTGCATGGGTGAGGAACCACAGGCCGGTCATCAGCCAGTACACGGGGTTCAGAATGAAACAAGCGATGGATCCCCCTACCGTCATCTGGAATCCCCAGAACCCACGCACGCCCACCGAACGGAGCATCCGCAGGGGATGGCGCATGTGTACGAGGTATGTCTGGATGTAGCCCTTGACCCATCGCGACCTCTGCCGGATCCAGTTTGCGAGCTGGCAGTTGGCCTCCTCCCACGTCGTGCTCGCGACCATGAGCGTCCGGTAGCCGTGGGCGTGGAGCCGCACGCCCAGGTCGCAGTCCTCTGTCACGTTGAACGGGTCCCAACCCAGCAGCTCTCTGAGTACGGGTGTCCGGAAGTGATTGGACGTTCCGCCAAGCGGGATCGGGGAACCCGACGCGGTCAGACCGGGCAGGAACAGGTCGAACCAGACAGAGTATTCCTGTGTGAACCACTTCGTGAGCAGATTCTGCCGCTGGTTATAGTAGTTCAGCCGTGCCTGCAGACACACGACGTCCGGGGGCACGCGTCTGAAGGCGGCTGCCGCCTTCCGTAGCTGGTCTGGCTCCGGCCGGTCCTCCGCGTCGTAGATGACCAGCAGCTCCCCCCGGCTCAGCGCCAACCCGTAGTTGCACGCCCGCGGCTTGTGCTTGGGCATGCCTTGGGGGACCACCACGCAGCGAAATTGGGCCGGCAGATCCATGCCCTTCGCCGCCTCGATGGTCTCGGCGTCATCCTCCTCCAGCAGCAGTTGGATGTCCAGCTTTGAGGCAGGGTAGTCGAGCTCCTCCAGGCCGCTGACCAGGCGCTCCAGCACCTCCGCTTCGCGATACAGGGGAATCAGTATCGTGTAGGTGGGCAGCTCGTCGTCGGGAACGTCCGCCATTTCGTCAGCCGTCGGCGCGATCTCGACGCCTCGACCCAGTGACAGCCAGACGAGGTAGAACTTGTAGGCAATATGCGACACATAGAAGAGGATGGCGGCCGCGTTGATGCAGACCAGCGTGGCAACCCAGTCGTATGCCGCAGCCACCACGAGCAATAACAGCCCGATGGCCAAAGTAGCCTTCTGATTGCCTGTCAGCGTGGCGGAAGCGCAGTGGTCAGGGCGCTCGCGGTGGATCCGGAGGGGGTCGATTGTTGGGTCGGGCGGCGGCCATTGGTCCAACGCGTGCACCCATGTAGCCCGCGGATACCGGGGAAGCGAACCACAGCGCTTCCCAAATTAGTTCTAACGCGGCCCCACCCAAAAGTTCCAAGCGGCGCAGGCCAAAAGACAGCTCCCGGCGCCTCGACCGGCCGGGAGCGGATGATCGTCCCCGTTGCAGCACAGCGGAGCCCGTCAGGAAGCCTCGTTCGCGCCCGCCTACGGCTCGCCGACCTCTGAGGTTGGGGCCTTGACTGACTTGATCTTCAGTGCGTATTCGGTCGGCGACCACACGAGCGATCCTCCCAACTGCTCGACGATCCAACGCGGAGCGACGAAGATGACGCCCTCTCGGTTGACGGGAGGCTGGTCGATCTCCGCCTCCTCGAGGTTCACGATAGCGGTCGCGGTGTCGATGGCGACGAGGATCTCCGAGTCCCCCCTCTTCACTCGCAGTGTCTGTGTTGAGGGGAACCACTCCACGGAGGCTCCGATCGCCTGAAGCACCGGCTTGGCCGGAACAACCATTCTGTCCGACTCCAGAATGGCCGGCGCCGGGTCCAGGTCTAGGGTCTTGCCATCCACCACTACCTGTATGTGCTTCGCCTTCTCGTACTCGTCCGCCACGAAGGCGAAGGCTGGGTCATCCACCGATATCGTCGCTCTGCGTATGATCCCTCGCCGCACGGCCTCCGGTGTGATCCCCTTCTGCGCCCGGAGTTTCCTGGCGATCTCCGCCCTTGCCTCGGCGAGGGCCACCGTCGAGCCGGGCTCGCGCTCCTTGGCCCACAAGACGTAGTACTTGCCCTCAACCTCAATCGGTTCACTTCGGGCCGGGGCCTCGAGCGAGAAGGCGGCAATCCGCAGCGCCTCCGGCTCCACCTCATCTGCCGCCACACGACCCCAGAAGCCACCCTCAGCAGCGTGTTCGTCCGCCGAGAGGTCCGCAGCTACCGCAGCGAAGTCTTCATTGGCGAGGAGCCGTTCGGCGGCCATGACCGCTGTCCGGCGGTCGTTAGTCGTGATCCCGTACAGGTGCACCCGGGTGGGCGTGCTGAACTCCGTCAGATGGGCCTGGTAGTACTCCGCTACGTCCTCATCGGAGATCTTGGCCTGCCGATCAACGATCTTCAGCAGAAGGATCTCCCGCTTGACCTCCCGCTTCAGCGCATTCAGAGCGATACCCCGCTTGCTCAGCATCGCCCGGAACGCCGCCTCATTGGGGTATTCGGCCTTCATCTGCGTGATCCGGCGGTCGATCTCGGCTCCCGTCAGGTTGATGCCGAGCCGGTGCGCTTCCTGGATCAGCAAGCGCTCCTCGATCAGCTCGCGCAGGGCCTCTCCGCCCCAGAGGGCCTTGAGGCTCGACACCCAGTCGTTGGGCGCGATCGGCTCGCCGTTGACGGTTGCCATCGGCGGAGGTGGAGGCGGACTGTCCGCTGGCGCCTGCGCCCAACTCAAAGCGGTCAGCGAGACGGCGGCAGTGGCCGCCAAGACCAGATAGATGGCACGCTGGGTCACGGGGGGTTCCCTCCCAGGCCGCAGCTCAGTTCGCATCGCGCGGGGGCCAACTCCGCTCGGATGCGCTAACGCCTGAAGTATGGGCGATTATAGGTCTGCGCCAAGAGTGATGTCAAGGAATGACGCTACCAGCCCGAGGTCTGCAGGTATCCTGGGGCCGAATGCGGAACCAGTGAGTAATCCAACCTGGTGACACACGTCAGGGCCGTAACGAAGGGATGGGTACTGATGCGCCATGTCCTGCTAGTCCTTGTGCTGGTGATCTGTCTGCTGGGTGCAATGGGACTGAGCGGCTGCCTCTTCGGTAAGAAGGGTGGCGATGAGGCCGCGGAGTCGGAAGAGACGCCTGTGGTCTCGGCATCAGGCCCCGACGAAGCACCCGGACCGGACACGGGTCCCGCGGAAACTGAGGGTCCGGCGCCCAGCCCAAAGTTGCCTACCACGGCCCCCGGCGCCGAGCAGCCGGCAGGCGACTCGGCCGAGGCAAAGAGCCTTGTCGCGCAGGCCAAGCAAGCGAAGGCCAGCGGGAACTACGACAATGCTCTGGCCCTGGCCAAGAAGGCCGCGGAAGCAGATCCCGGGAACGCCGATCCGCACTGGATCATGGCCTGGATCTACGCCGAAAGGGAACAGAAAGATCAGGCGGCAGGTGAGTTCAACGCCTTCATTGCGGGCGCAGGCGACGACCCGCGAGTGGCCGACGCCAAGGCGGCACTCGAACGGTTGGGTCCGGCTCCTGCAGGTGGGCCGCCCGCTGGCCTGAAGCCGCCCGGCCCAACACCCGACGGGTAACGGCCTGACGCGGCAAAACGGGCAGTACTGCTGGGATCTGGAAGCAAACAACGCCGGCAGCCAACGGCTCTGGCCGCATTGCTGCCGGCGTCGCTCTTTGTGTGGTCAAATGCAGTCCGCTACTTGCTCTCAACAAAGGCGCGGACCCGGCGTAGCGCCTCCTCGATGTTCTCTATGGAGTTCGCGTAACTGAACCTCAGGTAGTCTCCCCCCTGGGCGCCGAAGGACGTGCCCGGCAGGCAGGCCACGCCTGCCTCGTCCAGGAGCCCCGTGGCAAGATCCTCGACAGGGCCCTCCCAGGCCTGGCTGACGTTCGGCCACGCGTAGAACGCACCCAAAGGCATCACACAGGACACCCCCGGGATGTCGTTCAGCCCTCCGACGATGACATCCCTGCGCGCTCGGAACTCCGCCACCATGCGTCCAGCTTCGTCCTGCGGTCCGGTCAGGGCCTCGATGCCGGCCATCTGGACGAAGGCGGTTGGGCAGGAGTTGCAGTTGACCTCCAGCAGCTCGATGGCATCGACGAGGTCCTTGGGCCCGATCCCGAAGCCCAGCCGCCAGCCGGTCATCGAGTAGGTCTTGCTGAACCCATCGATGACCAGCGTGCGCTCCTCCATGCCCGGCAGACTCAACGGGCTGTGGAACTCCCCCTCGTACAGAACCCGGCGGTAGGGCTCATCGGTCATCAGGACGAGGTCGTGCTTCATACAGGTCTCGGAGATCCGTTCGAGATCCCCCTGCGACAGCACGCTACCGGTGGGGTTATGGGGGGAGTTGATGAGCACGACACTGGTCTTGGGAGTGACCAGAGAGGCCAGTTCGTCGGGGTCCAGCCGGAACTCGCGCTCCTCCCGCAACGGGATCGGCACGGGCACACCGCCCGCTAGCCGAATGCAGGAGGCGTAGATCGGGAAGCCCGGGTCCGGATAGATCACTTCATCGCCCGGGTTGACCAGCGCCAGCATGCCGTAGAAGATGATGGGCTTCGCACCAGGGGTCACCACGATGCGATCGGGCGTCAGGTCGATGCCTCGCGCCTGGCCCGCATCCTGGGCGATGGCTTCCCGGCACTCCGGGAAACCCGCCGATGGCGTGTAACCGGTGTAGCCCTCCGCCATGGCCGTGCAGGCGGCATCCTGTATGTTCTGCGGGGTGGGGAAGTCCGGCTGGCCGATCTCCAGGTGGACAACGCTACGTCCCTGAGCCTCCAACTGCTTGGCCCGTGCGAGGACTTCGAAGGCCCCCTCACCGGACAGGGTGTCGATCCTGTCTGCAAGCATCTTTGCCATTTCGGGAATCACCCTCACGGACCGCCACAGCAATCCGGCAGCGATCCAGGGAATGGACACATGGGCGACCGGTTCCCCTTCGGCGCCCGAAGGTCCTGCTTCCCGTCTGAGGAAGGGGTCCGCCTGGAATCCACGCGCCTCACGGGTCGTGGCGTCCCGTGAGGCGCCTGGCGGACACAGTTGTCCCCATAGGGGATGCTAGTAGGACGAGTAGGGCTCGCCCTCCAGACTCGTCCCTGTCGAGACCGAGTGCACGGCCCCCACATTGGGCGCCGTTGTTGAGTAGCTCCACTCTCGGTTGGCAGTCGTGCGGTCCACCGGGAGGGTGCGTCCGGGCGCCAGGAGGTAAGGGCCGCGCCAGTCGTCCCCATAGATGGGCACCTCAAGACCCTCATCGGTGAGCCCTGTTGCCGGACAGTCAGTCGCGCACACATCCTCCAGGGCAAGTGGGTACAGGCCGGTCTCGGCCTGGTATGAGGCGATCGCGGAGCGCAGCTCGCGCAGCGTTCCCCTGAGATTGGCCTCGCCAGCTCGGCGGCCTGCACCCGTGAGTCTGGGAAGTACCATTCCGGCGATGATGGCGATGTACATGCAGACGATGAGGACCTCGAGGATACTGAACCCGCGTCGGCGGAGGAACCGGCGTCTACGGTATATACGCACGATGATCACCTAGTAGGCCAGAGTGCACGACCTTGCGCGTCACTACTTATCATACCGTCATTCGGCCTGACACCCCAGAGTTTTTCGCGCCGCGAGCGGCCTCCCGAGCGCCGTTCAGCCACGAAGAAGGGGCAGCGGCCGAGTGCCGCTGCCCCTGGTCCTGCCCCGCGCTATGAGCGCGCTACCATGTGCTGTAGTCGGTTCCGTCCACGGCCGATCCGCTTGGCGCATGGATGGCACCATTCGTCGCAACGTAGTCCCAGTCGATATTGCCGGTCGTCGGGTTGCTCGGCAGTGCGCCGTTCGGCGTCGTCAGGTACGGGCCCTGGAAGTCCGCCGGGTTGATCACAACGCCACCGCCGCCCGTCGCGGGCGCGGAGGTCGCCATGAGGTCAGCCAGGTCTGCGGGATAGTCACCGCACTGCGCCTGGAACAGACCGAGCGCGTTCCGCAACTCCTGGAGATGGGCCCTCAGGCTGGTCTCTCGGGCTTCACGGCCGGCGCCAAGCAAGCGAGGAACAACGATTGCAGCCAAGATGGCGATCACGACAATGACGATCAGCACCTCAATCAGGGTGAAACCCTTCCGTCGGCGTAGACTCGACATTCTGCTGGGCCTCCTTTTGAGTTCTCGTCGTGGTCCCGATCAGTAAAGCGGTCGGCGTCGGCTGATCCAGTTGCGCGGGGCCTCTGCGTGCTTTAGAGTCGGTTGCGCCACGACCACCGCGTTCTGCGAACTTCGAGGCTGATATACCACCGCCCCCAGCAGCCCTCACACAGTTTTTTGCCCCACTTGCGCGTTACCGGCGTCACCATTTCTGAACCGCGCGTAAACGGTAGTGAAACCCGGTCCGCAGTGCGGAATAATGAGGGTGACGCACTTCACTACCCGGGGGTGAGGCATTGGACTCAGGGCCAAGACACGCTGCTGCCCCCTCAACCGACACGCCATGGGTACCCGGGGCCAAGGAGACGTCCCCGATCGAGCTGCCGGAGCCGCTTACTCCGCTGGTGGTCGTCACTATCGACCCAGAAGACAGCGACAGCGCGGCCGCCTCAGCCGAGAGGGACGAAGCCTGGCGGGCCGTGTCAGTGGCGGGGTCCGGCAGGTGTGGTGAGGACGTCAAGCGCGCGCTTCAGGAGGGGCTGCGGGCCGCCGGGCGCTGCATTGTCGTGTGGCCGGGGGAGCTAGGGCACTGGCGGGCCGCCGTAGGGACAGTCGTCCGCCCCATATTGACCCGCCGCGCGGATCTCGTCTTGCCGGGCTTCTGCGGGGATGCCGGCCACGCCGGCCTGCGGCCCCTGCCTGCCCGATCCGCCTGGCCGCTGTTTGGTCTTCGCTGCGGATTCATCAGTTACGGGCCGCTCGCGATCACGCGCCGCGCCCTTGATCTTGTGCCCTTTGAGGCCAACGACGACGGTCGCCTCTTCCTTCTCCAACTCCTGGCACAGTCCCAGCACTTCGGCCTTGACACCGCTCCTCTGCGGCTCCCGACACCTCAATACGATGCTCTAGGCAAGGCGAGGCAGGGCGAGCCGCCCGGCGCGTTCCGACAACTGCTATGTGCCCTCGAGTTCCTCGCGCACCGTTGGGGACTCGCGGACTCCCCCCGATACCAACTGCCCCAGATGACGTACGTGAGCCGGTGGATGATCTCCAAGGGCGGCACCTGAACAGCCCCGTCTCCCGCCAACCACCGGTCGCCGTGTGATCGTTCCCCGAGCAATTCCCGCCCTGGTGCCGCGCCAGAGAGAGGGTCTCGCCTGCAGCGGGCGAACTGAGACACTGCGTCGGTGTGTCACGGGGTCGCCGGCGTTCGGTGCGAGGCGCGTCCGGAGTTGCACGACGGGAACTGACGGGCCGCCGCGTCACGGTGACGAGCCTCCGACGCCTGGGCGATCACATCACATTGCCGAATGGGAGGAGAGCAATTGACGACCACGCGCCTGGGGCATCACGTCCGCGCCCCGATGACGAGGGCTTCCGTCCGCTGGCCGAGAGGCCGAGCGTGGCTGTTTGCCCTCGCGCTCCTGACTTCAGCGCGAGCGCTGAGCGTAAGCGCTGCTGAACCCTTGTGGTACCCACCAACCGAACCATCCCCGTTTCTGCCCGACGACGCCCGGTGGATCGGGCAGCCGACCAATGCCCGCGGCTGGGCGCGGCCCATCTACCTGCGCGCCACCTGGACGGTGAAGGGGCCGGCGGAGCGGGCTGTCCTGATGACGGCCCCCATGCAAGCAGCTCGCGTGTACCTCAACGGTCGCCTGACGCTGACGGCGCACGACGAACGGGAGGCCCTGCCCGCGTGGGCGGACGTGACCGATCGCCTGGTCTCGGGCGACAACTTCGTGGCAGCTCGGGTCCACTCCGCCTGGCGGCCCGTCTTCTACGCGCAGATGCGCGTTGAGTACGGCGACGGCTCCTCGGAGGATTTCACGACCGGCGAAGGCTGGGAGTGCGCTACTGAGCCGGCTGACGATTGGTGGACCAACCACGGGGCGCGAGGCGACTGGAGCCCGGCAGAGGACACGGGCGGCTATTCTCGCGACAACGGTCAGAGCATCTGGGGTCACGACTTCGCGCTCCTGCCCCGAGACATGCTGCGTGAGCGGTTCGAGGAGCACAACCGTCGCCTGCAGGATGCCTGGCAGGCCGACGGGGATCATTCTCCGCTCAGGCTCCAGGACCCGCCGGAGGAAGCGCGTTGGGCGGACCAGTTCCAGGACTTCTGCCGCGTTGACGAAGATACCGGCCAGCTCATCGACGGCTCGGGTCGAGTCCGCCACTTGCTCTTCACGATCTACAACCAACAACTCGACGGGCAAGCCGTGATGAGCGTCCCCGCCATGGACTTCGACCAGCTTGAGCGCGATCTTGACCTGATGGCCCAGGCCGACGTGCACCTCTACATGCGGCAAACCGGATGGAACTGGCTACTCGACGCCACCGGCGACTGGGCCACTCTCGAACAGCAACCGACGGGCAACGAGGTCCCACGCTTCGAGCTGGGCATTGAGCTGCTCGACTACTTCGTCCGGCGTGCCCACGCTCACGGTCGGTACATCGTCTTCGAGGGGGACTTCTACTGGGGCGCCCATCGGGATGTCGTGCCTGCCCCCTACCGTTCGCGGTACCACCTGTACCCCGAGGTTCTCGAGGCGCAGGCCCTCGCAATGCGCAAGATCATGGGCCGGTTCCGGGAATGCCCGAACGTACTTGGCATGATGATCGGCGAAGAGGACATTCTCCTCGCCTACGATCTGGAGAACCCGCATCAGCATGCGCTCTTCGCCGATTACCTTCGGCGCAAGTACGGGTCCATCGAGGCTTTCCGCGACCAGACGCCCACGGGCTACGACTACGGTGATCTGTCCAGCTACCGACCAGCAACAAGAGAGCCGGAGTACTGGCCCGATTCGCCGGCGGAGGAGGTGCTGGTCCCTGGCCACAGCCCCACCACCGAGCCCTTCGCCGACGCTCGGAGCTGGCTCGACATTCCCCTCCCCCACTGGCCCCAGTTCCGCTCTCCAGCGGGGCCTGAGGTCGCCCTCGCTGGCTTCAAGTCATACAACAACTACACGCCGGAGGATCCACTGTGGATCGACTTCTACGAGATGCGGGAAGACGAATTGCTCTTCGGCATGCTCTGTCGCTGGGCCGCGATCGTCCGCGAAGCGATGCCCGATCAGCTTCTCTTCTACAGCAACGCACAGGACTTCACCAATAGCTGGCACTTCCTGCATCTGTTCCGCCGGGCTGAGCTTCCGTTTGATGTGATCGGCGTGGGCTGCCATGACTCGGGCAAAGACCTCTCCGAGCTGCCCTCCTGGGCCACCGTCCGCAAGGCCATCAAGGTCATCTCCTCCTATCGCCCGTATGCATTGGCGCCCGGGAGTCCGCCTCGCGGCGTCGCGAGTGGCGAAGGCGAAGGCGGCAGTGCCGAGCACCCGATGGAGGTCCTGAATTACTACCGGGGCGCGTTGTTCGATGAGATTGGCGGCGGCGCCGCGTGGACGCAGACGTATACCTGGCTACACATGAGCGGTGGGAATACAGGCCAACCGCCCCACATGACGCCGCTTCTCCAGTGGCTGAGCGCCTTCATGCGCGCAGTCCAAGGCGTGTCGTTCCCCCTGAGACGGCCGGTCCAGGTGCTGATTGTCCGCAATGCCAACCTGCAGCACTCCAACATGAGCGGAATGGACTACGGCAATGCGCGGTCCGTCGCCGAGGCGCTCACACAACTCAACGTCGAGTTCGACATCGCGATGGACCGTGATCTGGCCTATGGTGAGAATGAGTCCCGGATTGACGTGTCTCCCTACAGGCTCATCATCCTCCCCAGCGTCTGGGTCGACCACCCGGACGCCGTCTGGGAAGTGCTTGACCGGTGGCTGGGCGACCCCGCACACCAGGGCCAGCGCGTGCTTGCGCTCGGACGCATCGGCGGCTTCGGGCCCCACCTCCAACCGCGGGATGCATTCCCACCGGTTCTGCAACGGTGGCTCGAACGCAGCCAGTACGCCGGGCAGGCCGCGCTGCAGGGACAACAGCAGGTTGTGCTCGGCGAGCCGCAAGCAGGACGAAGGCTCGATCTCGACTTCGGCAAGATCCCGCCCACCGGCACATTCGACACCGGTGCACCGTTCCTCCGGGCCAACGACGCGACTATCGCGAGTCGGCTGCCCTATCGCAGCAACAGCATCGTTGCCTTTGGCTCCCCTATCGGCCTCGCGCACGAGTACCTGTGGGGCTTTGAGCCACAGCAGGAGCCACGGGATGCGGCAGCGCCGCTCTACGAGGCTCTTCTGACACTGGCGGGCGTTGACCGACCGGTACTCGCACCACACAACCTCCGAGTCTACCTCAGCGGCGATGGGAAGATGCTGCTCGTGCGGGAGCGCGCGGGACTCGCCACCGAAGCCGAGTTGGCCGTGCGCGTACCGCCGGACCTCGAATACGACGACGTTGACGTGAGGCGGTCCGATGACGGCTACACACGCTTCACAGCCAGCCTTGATCCATGGGAAGGCCTCTACCTCGGAGCACAGTAGAACACCTTACATACAGGGGTGATGTCAATGACCCTCCCCAAGCTATGTTGCCTCGCCCTACTCGCAGGATGCCTGCTTGGGATGGCCCCAGCCATGCAAGCTGCATTGCCCCCAACTGGCGAGCTGGTTCGGGGGATCTATGCACGTCCGGGCCGAGCGATCGACAACAGGATCTGGGGCACCTACGGACAAGGCTACGAACTTGATCCCGATGAGAAGCACTCTGGAGAGCTGAGTGTCCGCTGCGCCAATCCCAGCGCCGACGTGGCGCACGGGGCCTCGCAGAGCGTCACCCTCAACCAGGACAAACCACGCCCGCTGGTCGTCGCAGGCTGGGCGAAGCTGGAGGGGGTATCAGGCCCGCCCGACTACCACTGCTCCGTCTACCTGGACCTGCGGCTGAAGAACGGCGAATCCTGGCCGATGAAGATCGCGGTCTTCGACCCCGCGAAGACCGGCTGGCAGTACTCCGAGGCCGTTCACGAGCCACCGACGCCCATCGCGACCGCATCAGTCCACGTCTTCCTGCGCGAGCGGGCGGGCACAGCCTGGTTCGACGACATCTACGTGGGAGAGCTCCTTGATGACGGACGCCGGTCGGACAATCTGCTCGAGTCGCCGGGGTTTGAGGAGGCTAGCCAGGTCCGCTCTGAGCATCGCGACGAGTTCTTTGCCTCGCTCGAGGAGATCGGGTGCAATGCCTTCCATCTCTACCGGAGCGTTGGGTGGGATACGGTGATGGGCGGCGAGCAGCTCCCACCTATCGAGGAAGACGATCCGTTTCTCGACTTTGTGGCCGATGCACACCGCCGAGGCTTCAGGGTGTGGCTCACAGTCGGGTTGGGGCTTCCTGCCATCGAGGGTCCTGACTCAACGCTCTTCCCCCTGTGGGGCTGTGTGAATAACCGTTGGGGCGAGGCATACACCCGGGCCGTCGCTTACATGACCCAGTACGGTGTGGACGGTGTCGGAGTCGTGCCCGACGAGTGGAACTACAATACCCACCCCGTCGCCGGCCTGAAGAAGCACAAGCACCCGCAGGTAGCCGAGTTCTATGCCTCCCTTCCCTCGTGGTGCCGCTGCTCAGTCTGCCGGCAGGGCTTCCGTCAGGCCTTCGGCGTCGACTATCCTGACGTAACGCAGGCGTGGAGCACGGGGGATCCGCTCTGGGGGCAGTTCACGCAGTTCCGCTACGACTCGACCAGCGCCTGGATTGGTCGGACCGTCAAGGCCGCCAAGGCGGTCAATCCTGACGTCGTTACGGACACAATGATCTGCGTGCTGCCCGTCTGCAGTGACAACCGACTGCATACGGGCGCCGCTTGGGATCAGATCGGGGCGGAGACGGCGCTTGATTGCCTGCAGACCGACCCGTACCTTCTCCTACACAACTACCTGGGCGACTCGACCCACCTGTATCCGACCGAGACCACTCTCCATCTTGGGGCCGCCAACTTCGCGCGGCGCAATGGCGTTACGCTGGAATCCTGCCGCCTGCGCGACAAGTACCGTGAAAAGGACCCCGTGGAGGTCTACGGGGCAGCCCTCTCGTGTTGGCTGCACGGCGCCAGCGAGTTCTTCTGGTGGCACATGAACTACATCATTGGTGCGGCGGACTACGTGGACCCCGAGCGCCCCAAGTCGGGGGTACGCAGCGCTTACGAAGTGATGCGGGCGATGGAGCCGTACCTGGCGGAGGGCGAGGTTCCCGGCGACATCCTGGTCGCCTACAGCCGCCGGTCGGAGGACACCTGGGACTGGCTCGCACGCGCGAGCGCCACCGACCGCGTCGGCCACAGCGACGTCGGGGCCAAGCGTGGGTTCATCGCTCATCGGAACGTGATCTACGGTCTGTTGCGTCGAGGCTATCCGTTCCGCATGACCTTCCTGGAGAACCCCGACCCGCGCCGTCTGGCCGAGGCGAAGGTCATTCTGGTTCCCTTCCCGTTTGCCTTGGCCGAGTCGGAGGTCACGGCGCTCATGGACCAGGCCAAGGCCGGCAAGACCATCGTCCTGATGTCGGAGCTGTCCCCGGCGGACGAACGGGGCCAACTCCGCCCGGAACCGGCTCTGACGCCACTGGTGGGGGGCCCCGCCGATCTGAGCTCTCCGGACGCCGTCTCCCATCAGGTCGGCGACGGACAGGCGATCTTCATCGGTGCCGACCTCGCCACCAACCTGTTCGAGGCGATCCCCCCGGCGAAGGACCCAACCAAGAGAGTGCCATTGCCGCCCTTCCGAGCCGACCGGATCGGTCAACTTGAGGCGGTTCTTGAGGACGCTCTGGGGCGCACTACCAGCCTGTTCGCCCGTCTACCCGACGCGGATGTCGAGGCAGGGTGGCTGGTT
>CBFDAZ010000025.1:0-18464 GCA_965602825.1 uncultured bacterium | reverse complement strand
TCCACAGTGCCAGACGCCGTTGAAGGCGTACTCCTGGAAGCTCCCGGGCCAGGTTCCCGTTGAGGTCGAGCAAGCACGGAAGGTGGTGCCGGACTTGTAGAAGGCGACGGCGCTGTAGTTCGTTCCGGAGGGCGTGAACCCGGCGGGCAGTGCAACCCAGTTGCTGCCGTCGTAGTACTCATTGGGCGCCGAAAGATTGGCGCCGGTGGCCCGGGCCCAACGGTAGCCGGCCCACGGGCATCCGCCGGCTGTCCCTGTGATCCCGGCAGAGGAGAGGTTGACCCAGTAGCCGCCCCAGGCCTTGATCGCGTCCAGCGAGGCACTGACCTGAGCCATGAAGTCCGCGATCTTCTGTTTGAACCTGGCGTTCATCGTGTAGCCGCTCCAGTGCTCGGTGGCGGTGAACGTCGACTCATCCGCCTCCAGGAGTGGCTCAACGCGAAGCACCGCCAGGTTCCCGGGAATGTCACGCTCGTCAGAGACGGCCTCGATCTCCACAATTCCGTAGCGGCAGTGGTGGTCCGGACTGCTGTGGCCCAGGCACGGAGGTTGGGTGCGGCCGCAGGTCCACACACCATTTCGGCAGCGGTGGTCCCGTTCGCTATGGTTGCCGGGGCAGTCGCGCGCACCACAGTGCCAGGCCGTACCCGAGTTCTCGCGACATTGGTGGTCTGGTCGGCTGTGGCCCGGGCAGGGAGGTTGGCGCCGGCCACAGTGCCAGACGCCGTCGCCACAGCGGTGGTCGCGGGAGCTGTGCGAGGGGCAGTCCCGGGCGCCGCAGTTCCATATCCCTCCGCCGTCAAAGCCAACGTCCCTTACCCGCCATTCGTGCGAGATGCGCTGGCTGGAAGCGGTGACGCGGAGGTCTCGCAGGTTGCGGCAGTTCCCCTGCCTTGCGCTCAGCGCGATCGTTACCTGGGTGCCATCGGGCAGGTTGGTGTCGGCCTCCAACCTGACCCGATCGCCACAGTGGGGGCGGTTGGGGTCCCAGCACAGGTTCCATATGGCGCGAGCCGGACCGCGCCGGAAGCGGTGCCGCCGACCGGTGCCTCGCGACTCATCCCTGGTCTCACGGTCCGGAATGAAGACCCGGTCTCCCGCAACGATGCGGTTGGGATCCCGCCGCCGGCGCTTCAGTTGGCGGTTGCTGCTATGGTCCCAGATCAACCGGTAGTTGGGGAGACCGTTCCGCATCGCCAGGTAAGACAGGCTCTCGCCCTGCTGCACCGTATGGGTCGGCATACCATCACCCGCGATGAGGTTAGCTACGCCGGTCGCCAGTCATTCGCGTCGATGTCGGGGAAGCACACCTCTGCTGTGCCAGGTTCGATACCGTCCCAGCGGGCCCGGCCGTTGGCGTCCAGTCGGCCTTCGCGGATGGAACCGTCGGGGAGTCTGATGCGGAACCGCTCGTTGGGGACCGCGTTGCCGTCGTCGTCTACCAGCTCAATCTCGATCCAAGTCCGCTCCTCCGCTGGCGTCTCCTCGCCGGCCGCAGCCAAGGCCGGCACCCATGCCGGAGGCTCGGCCCGCTCTCTGGCTTCTGCCTTGGGCCCCTCTTCGGCGTCGTCAGGGTCCAGTTGGAGCGGCTGCAAGGACCAATGCGGGAGTGCCGGCGGGGTGTTGAGCTTCACCAGGGCGCCATCGATGTTGACGCCGGCGGTCCCATCAATGTCCACGGTCGTCGCGGCCTTGATGTTCACGTTGCCCATCGTGGAGGTGATCTGTATCTCGCCGCCCTCGATGTACAGCTTCTGGCCGGCGTGCATGTAGATCTCGCCTGAGCTGAAGACATCGAGCCGGGTCGGGCCGGCCCCCGCCTCGAAGTGGACGCGATCGTTACCCGAGTCCGCCAGGTCCATGATGACAATCTGTTTGCTCGGCGTGATCTTGCCCTCGAAGATGAGCTTGTCCTGGCACTTGAGTCGGACAATGTCGGTGTCGTCGCGGGTAGTCAGGGTCACTTGGTTCCCGGAGGGCGTCTGCCACCGCTTGGTCTCATGCGGATCGTAGATGAAGCCCTCGCGCGCATACTCGCGCACGGCGCCCAGGACAACGGCATCGCTGTCCCAGTTGCCGAGGAACTGCACCAGCACGTGCTCACCGACCTCGGGGAGGGACAGGAAGCCCGACGTCCCGCTCCTGCCCTTGAGGCCGCCGTAAGGCGTAACGGTTGGCAGCCAGCACCGCTGGTCGCCTGTCGCGTCAAGCTCCTCAAGATCGAACTCCACTTGCACGCGGCCTCGTTGCTGCGGATCCTCGTAGTTGTTCTTGGTCACCCGCCCCCAGAGCGTGCGCGACGCCCAGTGCGTCTTACGTCGGTGGTGTTGAAGCGGCGCCAGGTAGTCCTGCAGAATGAGAGCCTGGGTGACCTTATCCTCGGTCGGGTGTCCCGTAAGGACCGCTTCACGAACGAGGTACGTCTGTTCGCCGAACTCGACCCCTGTCCCGGGGGAACGGTCGAAGACGTAGTTCTCCCATTCCACTCGATAGACAGCCGGATCACCGTGGAAGGTCGTGTCGTACACTCGCTCGGCAATCCACGTACGTTCGTTGTAGTGATCCTCGTCCAGATGGGGGTAGTAGTCGGCTCCCGTGCGGTTCAGGTTCTGGTTGAAGGTGTTCTCATACTGCTTGGCAATGCCGACTGCACCGCCCCCGGTGTTCCGCGACCTGGCGTCAACCGGTACCAGAGCGCCCTCCAATGAAATCTGACTCCAATGCCAGTTGAGCTCGGGGAAAGGCCCGCTCCCACTGATCTCAGGCGAGCCGACCACGACCTTGCCGGCCCGATCATCAGTCGCTAGCGGGATTCCCCAGGCGTGCAGCATTCGGCTCAGGTAACCGAAGTCTGTCTCGGCAAACTGAACGCTCAGATCGATCGTGATGCCGCCCAATACGCTCTGCGCGTCGGACGAAATCTCGATCAGGGGTTCGTTGGAGGCGACATGCTGGCAGATGTCAAGGAGAGTGCATGCCTGCCATACGCGGAAGCGGGGGACCAGATCGGTGCGCTTGCTGTAGGAGATGCACTCGAGCACGATCCGAGACCGGGTCGGGTCTCGCAGCGCGGATACACCCGTAACGTACCCCCCAAAGCATTCGGTGGAGGCCTCCAGGTCCTTCCCTTTCCACGTGAGCTGGACATCTGTGTCCAGCATGGAGGCTCCGAGGTCGGCAGTCGGATGTAGGCTCTCCTCGCTCTTGTCGCCCTCGCGCAGGTGTTCGTCCCAGTCAAGCACGACGCGCGCTTGACTGTGCCCGTAGATCCGCCGGTGAATGGTAACATCGGTCAGATAACGCCGGTTTACCAGGCCGTTGATGTCCGACGATATCAGCTCAAAGCCCATCGGACCACCCTACCTCTCGGCGGCGCGCGCCCGCCCCTGGTGAGCGGCATTCCTTAAGTTGGTGCATCAGTTGCCGTGACGCGACCGAACGCTGTCGCTGGCGAAGCGGCTCATACGCGGTTCCGGCCTCGACCTTGTCGCTGGCCGAGCAACGTGACTGCACGGCAGACCTGGGGCGAGGACGGTGACCGGTGCTTTGGCGCGGGCCGGGACCATGCGGCAACGACGGGCACTCCGGCACGTTCGTCAGACAGGCAACCAAAGACAAGCGGCTCGCGCCACACGAGGTCAACCGAGGCAAGAGCCCCAGGTCTGTCCGATGCAATCGCTCGGCGCGGCTATCCGGGCAGCGCCTCGGCTTCGCCCGGGGCCACAGTCATGACATTCTCGCCGTCATAGTCCTCCGGGTGCAGTAGCGTGCCACGGACTGCCAGGGTAATGAAGTTGCCTGCATCCGTGGCACCGCTCGCCGCGCCCTCCACAGGGAACTCGGTCTCATGGTACTCGTGCAGGTAGGCCTTGAGAAGTGTCCACGTGTGAGCGGCGGACCCATCGCGCTGGTTGATGACGAGTTCGCAGCGCCGGAACCGATCCGCACTCTCCGGGGCCATGGCCCACTTGGCAAGAGTGTCGTCGTTCTGGAGACCGATCGTGACGTCCCACTGCATGATCGGCACGCGTTCGGGCTCCCGAACCGTGCTGTGGATGATCTTCACATCCGCCTTCATGACGCCTGAGATCTCCGTGCCACCGATCGTCAGCTTGGGCATGTCTCCGCTTCCCCTTTCGTCGTCGTCTCGTGTGACGGCTCCTGCGGTGCTCCAAAAGCAGGGGGGACCCGTGTGGCGGCGTCCCACCGGCTGCTTCTGTTCCCTACGCGAACGTAAGTTCCATCTCGCCAAGGACACCAGCGACGAACAGCATATTGAAGGCGTAACCGAGCAGTTGCCCGGCCTCCTCTATTGGCTCGACGGTCAACTCGTCGTTCTGCAGCTCACTGGGGAAAGAATTCACATAGCCCTCATGGTTGATATCGTACCAACCCCAGAACTTGATGAGCTGATCCATCAAAGCGCCCATGTCCTCCCCGCTCGGCCACGCTCCGCCCAGGCCAAGGTGGTACGCCGCGTTGATCAGCCGCTTCAGGTATACCCGCTGCCGGTAGTGGTGGATCAACTCATAGCGCTCTCCCGCCTCGGTGATGGATCGGTGCAGCGTCCGCGGTGCGGCAATGTTGGGTGATATGCCGGCGACCTGGCCGAAGACGAGGAACGAGCTGTCTCGCGCCAACAGCGTCTTCAGGATACTGTCATCCAGGAAGTGGTCCACGGGAAGGGAGCTCTGCCCGAGGACAGTGTACTTGGTCAGGTCCGTCCCAACACCGGGCAGACTGGTGCGGACCTTCATCGGTTGAGCCTGCAGCACTTTCTTCGGTACCTTCGAAACGACCGACCGCAAGACCTCAGGAACGTCATTGCACATGAGACGTCCCGCTGCCACGTAGCACGAGCGCACCACGACCTCGGGTACTTCCACGCCGACCTCGCGCCCATCGACGACCTTGCCGGTGATCAGGATGCCGTCCGGGGGCAGACAGACAAAGTCCGGCAGGCAGAGCACGCCGCACGAGGCCCAATCCTGGTCCACCACGGAGGCGGTGCAGTAGTTGTCCTGGACGGCCTCCAGGTACTCCGACCGGGTGCGTCCCGCGATGACCTTCTCCTCGGGGGAGAAGATCACCTGGAACCCGCATTCGTAACCCAGTTCCATGAGGCCCAGCACTTCGCCGGCGCCGGTCACACGCCCGATCCCACCGGTCTCCTCGGTGCGTTGGTGCCGGAGCTCCTCGATTTTCTCGTCCAGCTTTATCCGATCTTCATCGGTTTCGACGGCCTCGGGGGCACGATACTGGTTGACGAAGTCCCCGGCTTCGATGTAGCCGGTTGGCGGCGAGGCGGGAGCCTCGTTCTGGAACGCGGTGACAGCGGGAACGACGGCAAACGAGACGGCGTCCCGGTACTGGTTCGCCGCCTGGTGGCAGCACGCGCGCAGGAATGCCGCCGTCTCCTCCTGGTAGACCTGCCAGAGGTCCGTGAGCTCGCTGTTGGCGACGATGAGTTCAGGCCGGCCGCGGCGCAATGTCGCGGGGAACTCATTGAACAGCATGTAGACGCCCATCACAGCTTCCATCAGCGGCGTCACGATCCGCAGGAAGCTCTCGACGGCCTGGCTGTAGATGCCAAGGAACGTATCGTGGAAGACATCGAGCTCTTGCGGATCGATGCTCCAGGTCGCGAGCTGCTTCGGGTCGTTGAGGACCACCGCCAGCAGGCCACCGACCTGAGGGTCGATCTTGTGAAGCCTTATCATCTCGGACATGAACGTCCCGACGACGGCGGGGAACCGATCGTTGTCGGGCATCGTCGCGATCTCGCTCAACTCCCGCTTCGCCAGGGGACGGCTGCTGAGCGCGTCTGAGAGGCGGACGATCTCCTTGCCCGTTTCAGCAGGGGCTTCCAACGCCCCCGCTGGTAGGGCCCGCATGGTTTCCTCGGGCAGCGCGGGCCGCGCCACGACCTGCGCCCGCTCGCCCAACGCCAGCACATACTCGCCCAGCGCGGGCCCCGTCGAAGGGCCCCCGGCGCCCAGAGCCTTGCGTGCCTCCGCCAAACCGTGGGTCACCGTGGGGAGCACGCGTAGGTCGTCGCCCAGCGCATTCTCGAACTCCTCGACGCGTCGGTCGTAGGCCTCCAGGGCCCGCCGGGTATCCGGAGAGTCCGCATTGCGCTTCATCTCCAGCATCAGCTTGTCGCTGCCGGCCTGGAGGTCCTGAGCGGACTTGCGGACCATGAGCTGCTGCGTGCGTGGCTTGAATCCGAATAGAGCGGCATCGATGTTGACCGCAAACGTCGACTTCCCCATCAGCGCCCGCTCTTTGATTAGTCCCTGTAGCGACTTGATGTACGGATGGTCAACACCGATCACGACCTTCCGCCAGCCCACCTCGGGCGGGCCGCCCTCCAGCGAGAACTCGTAGTAGGGCAGCTCCTCGATGTCGAAAGCCCGCCCCTCCTCCACGACTTCCTCCTCGGTGGCTTCGGCTTCCTCCGCCTCAACCTCCTCGGCTTCGGCCTCCTCAGCGCTCTCTTCTTCGGCCTCGTCTTCTGGCGCTGCCTCCTCGTCCTCCCCAAGGTCCTCCTCTTCGCCCTCTTCGAACTCCTCTTCCGCTTCCTCCTCGATCGCGCCCTCCGGCGGCCGGAGACGGTAGTAGAAGCAGGGCTGCAACTTCTGGCAGAACTCCGGGAAGGACGTCACGGTTAGCTTGTCCTTGACCTGAGCGTAGAACTGCTCCCACGTCAGTACCCCGGCCTGCAGGTACGCAACCATATCCTCCAGACGGGGAGCGTCCTGCGAGAGGTTAACCGTGGTGAACAGGATCCCCCGGTTCGTGTTGCCCAGCATCTGCTGGTTGGCCTGCCTCAGTTCATTCTCAGTGATCGGCATTCGGGATTCCTCCTCGTTACTCCTAAGTCTGTGCGGTCACCAGATGGTTCCGGACAGATACCCCAGACCAAGCCCGATGGCAGCGCTGAGACCCAACAGAGCGAGCGCCCATACATAGAAGACAGATCGGCGCCGCAGGATCAGGGCGGCCTGAGGGAACGCGTTCTGAGAGAAGAGGTCCTGGTCGGAGTCGATCGTGTCGCCCCCATCTACCCGCAGCTCATAGCAGCACGCCCCACCGTGACGACCGTAGAGGAGCTGCTGGATGAAGGACGAGACGCTCTCTTCGGAGTTGAAGGCCACGATTTGATTGCCCTCTCGGGGCATGTCGATGCGGTACAGATCGGTGCGAAGCTCCAGCGACACGATCTCACTGGCTGCGGCCAGATCGCCCAGCAGCGCGTCGTTCGACTGGATGCGGTCGTTGTGCCACAGATGTCGAGGGTCTTCCCGCGCATCGGGCGGCAACTGCTTCTCGACCAGGGAGAGCACCAGATCCTTGACCTGTTGCAAGGACATGGTCTCAGGCAGCGCGCCCAAGTCCTGCTCCCTGCCGTCGCCCTCCAATTCTGTGACAGTCACGAAGACGTACACGTACGACCCCCCCAAGAGAATCCTATATTCGCCCCGTCCTGTCCGGAATCCTTCGGGTGCCTGGAGCCCAATCCGCCGTTGCTGAGTAGCCTTCGCTCACTCAGGGGAAGCGGGCTGTGGGGGCTCGCCCCCTGTCTCCTCACCCGCGGCCTTGCGCTTCGCTTCCTCAATCTCGGCCTTGCTCTTGGCCACAGCCTGCTTCTGCTCGGCGGAAAGGAGTTGGTCGAGCTCGCCGGCGAATCCTGCAGTGACCTTTGTCACCATCTCCTCTTGTGCCGCCTGGTAGACGCGGTTGAAGGCTGCGTAGACTTCGTCGATCAAGGTCCTCTGAGCCTCGGTGAAGACGCTGCGGCTCCTGGTCCGGAACTCCGCTTGCGCTTGTTGGATCGTTGCCGTTGCCACCTGTCTCTGCGCGAACGACGTGTTGCTGTCCTGGAGGACCATGTTCGCCAAAGCTACCGCGTTCGTCTCGAAGACCTCGGCGTAGATCCCGCCGAGCTGCGTCTTCTGCTCGTCCGAGACCGTGATTGCGGCGTCGATGCCCGGCGCGAAGGACCTGATGCGCGCCTCGAATATCCACAGGGCAATCTTCCGGCCTTCGGTCTCCTGGGCGGATGCAGCCCCGATCAGGGCCAGCAACAGGACCGGCAACGGCAATGCTCGTAACTTGGCTCTCATGTGCATGTGCCCCTCTGGGCCGAACAGACCTCGGATCGGCCCGATCGCGGTACCGATCCCGCGCATGGTAGTCTGTGGCGCTGGTATGGCTCCATACTGCAATGCGTGAAGCACCGTGTGCTGCCGGTAGCTCTCCGTCTAGTGCCGTGTCACCTGTGATCCCCGTGGTATCGCTGGATCACCCCGTCGTCCCCTTACCGTTCGCCCCTCTCCCGCTGGGGCGGTGTGGTGGATGCTGGGAGAGGGGATTGGGGGTGAGGGCGCCGTCAACGCCGTGGCCCCCATACAAGACATCACGGGAGAGAGTGCATTAGTCGGTCTGTTTAACGTCGATCACGGTGGGATCACCGCCAGCCTCGACGGACCTGAAGTCCAGAGCCACTTTGGCCTGGTACTGGATGGCTTGCGCATCGCCCACACTCTCCAAGTTCTCCCAACGCAGCGCGACCAATCGGGCCCCTTTGGCGACTTTGTCTCCCTTCTCGGTCGCAACCCAGACATCGTACTCCCCCAGCGGCAAGTCGTCGACCCAGAAGTAACTCCACTTGCCGCTCGTCGTCTGGTACTTCGCGGAGAAGACCTGCTCGGGGTCGTCGGCGGGCCTGAGCTCCACCACAGCATCCCTGTCCAACGGCTCGTCCGCTACGTCCGTGCCTCGGCCCTTGCCCGGCTCCAGGCGTCCCACCCTCTCCACCTGCTTCTGCAGTCCCAGTCGGGCGTCGGCTGTCACGGGAGCGAACTTGTCAGGACCCAATGACAACGGCGAGGCGTCCGCGGTCAGTGCGTAGTCGCATTTGCACCACTTGTACGTGTCCCCGTCCTGCCAGGTCGCTTGCAGATGGTACGTGCCGAAGGGCAGGGCTGTCTGCCAGCCCTCCCGCTCGATGTCCCTCAGCAGCTCATCGGCATCGACCATGCCCAACTGGACGGCCGGGATTGCCAGCAGCTTGACCCTCTCAAGCGTGACACTGTCCGCGGCGAGCTCGGCCCCGAAGTCCACCGGGAGCTTCGCGAGGACCGGCTTCAGCTCATCCTTCGCATGGAACAGCTCTGGCGAACGGCCCTCGGTGACCGGAACCTCAACGGCCTCGAACCCTTCCACGGTCAGCACGTACCGGCCAATGGGCAGATCACCCCACTGGATGGTGCCCTGCTTGTCGGCTGTCTCCCTGCCCTGAGGACCCCCGTTTGCCGATCCGCTCTGTGTCTCGGTATATGGCACCCCGCCGTCCACACTCCGCAGCGTAGCTTCCATGTCGGGCGCCAGGCCCTTGATCTGCAGCGCCCCACGAGCGAACCCCTCCTCGACCCCTCGCTCGCCCTTCCACTCCCCCTTGGCAAGCTCCCCGCGCCACACGACGAGGTCGCCTTTCCTGACCTCGACCTTGCCTTGCTCCTTGGGTTCGGACAGCGGCAACAGACTGCCCTCGACGAGTTGCCTCTCCTTGCCTTTGACCAGGATGGTCCATCCCTTGGCGTCCGCGGGCAGCCCGAAGTCCAGCTCCTGGTAGAACGACTTGATCTGGAGCGCTTGGGGTGAGTCGCGGTCGGCACGCACCTCGACCCTGTCGGGCTCGGGCGTCAGCCATTCATCGCCGCCTTCGAGCTTGACCCGGACCTGGTAGGGCCCGGCCAACAGATCCTCGAACCGAACCCCATCATCCTGCTCCGTCGGGTCCGGGACGGTGTAGTCCTCCAACAGCTTGGCCACCGCAGCCGGGCAGGCCTTCCCGAGCTCCTTCCGGGCGGCAGCCAGCTCAAACTCCTCCCTGACGGGTTCGAGATCTACCAGAGCACCGTTGGCTTGCGATCTCGTGCCGCGCTCCTGGTCGCCAACGTGCTTCGTGTGCCATACCGTGAGGCTTAGATCGTGGGTCGATATTGCACCGAGCACTTGCTCCTCGGTCAGGCTCTTCAGGAGGTCCAGGGCATCCGTCGGCGGGTTCTTGCCGGGCTTGACCGTGACCTCACTCTCCAACGGGATCGCGGTGCAACCGGGCAGTTTCAGCGTCCCGAAGAGCATGTACTTGCCCACCGGCACCGGGGAGTCTCGTGTCGGCCTCCGGTCTGAGTCAGGCCGACCAGGGAACGCTACTCCGTCGGGCACCGGCTCCAGCCTGGTGCCGGTGAGGACCGAGGGAACTTTGGTCAACTGGAAGGAGCCGCGGAGAACACCGCCGCCCTTCCCGGGCACAACTTCGCGCTCTCGGCCCTCACCGCGCAGCTGACCCCGGTAGCACTCAAGGCCGTCCGGCGTCTCCAGGATGAGCTCCTGGCCCGGCTTGATCTTCTCGTCCAGCGGGAGCTGTCGGGCACCGGCTGCAAGCTGTGCCACTTCCTTGCCATCCGCCTTCACCACCGTCGCCACCTGGGGCACAGAGTCATCCGGCAGGGCACACGGGGGATAGCGTTCCACGAAGGGCAGGTCCAGCTCGAGCCCGTCAGGGGTGATGCGGACGCTCGTTAGCCTGTCCACTCCCTCGGGGGGATCGGGGTCGGGCATGTACTGGGCGAGCTGGCTGACATCCACCCTGTGCGATGGCTCGGGATCGTACTTGATCGTGAGGCGGTACTCGCCGGCTTCGAGGTCTGTGGTGGCGCCCTCCTCGATCTCGCGCGGGTCCGTCCAGTCAGCCTCGAGGCTCATCGATATGGCCGCATCCGTCGGCTTGTCCTTGGTGGCGATGCGGATCCCGCAGTCGGCGTGCCGGCTGGCCGTCAGGGGCGCCTCCAGCGGGCCGTCACCAGCCTCGACCGTGAATTCGCTGGGCGATACCTGCCAGATGTCGCTCTCGTTGACCTTAACGGTATAGGTGCCGCACGCCATCCGGAGCTTGCTGCCCTCGCCCTCGATGGCGTCCTGAGCGCTGTAGGCATCCAGGGCGGTTAGCGGGACGTCCGTCGGTTCGAACTCGACGATGTCAGGGGCAGCGCCATCGAAGGTCACCTCACGCCTGACCGGGCGCATTGCCGCAAGCGACGGGATGCTGACGGTCCGCCCATCCCCGACGGCGAACTCGCCCTCGAGCACCGGCCAGTCGCCCCTGCAGATCCGGACAACCGCTTTCCCTCCCGGCCGGGCCTCCTCGCCGGGCTTCGGCTGGGGCTTCCACTCAGCGCTGGGCAGCTCTGGAACATCCACGAACTGGACCGTCTGGTAACAGAGCGTGAGCGGGATCCAGGCTGGGCCGATGGCTCCCTCGCTCCCGCGAGCCCCAACCTGCAGAGCAGTCTCACTCTCCTCCAAGTCAACGGTCGCGGCCCACGTGTAGACCTGTTCAGCATCGGGCCCTTCCACCCGGGCCGGGGCCGTTTGGCCATCACCGGAATTGACGATGGACACCTCCGGTTTCTCTGTTGCGTTCTCATCCCAGACGCGACCCTTCAGTTCGACAGACCGCTCCAGAACAGTCACGTTGTTCCCCTCGACAAGAGGAGGAGCGTCGATGGTCAGGTTGGAGGGGCAGTTGACGACCAGGGCCCGGGGTGACGAGACCAGGTCGGGGTCGGCCGTCTCCCTGATGCGGAGCCGTATCTCGTTGCGCTTCTCGGTGAGAGGCACGGGTGGGGGTTGGTTGTCAGCCTTCCGGTTGCCCTTGAAGAATGGTTGGCCGACGGGTTGCCTGCGGACGCGGAGACAGATGGCCAGTTGCCGGTTGCCGGTGGACTGGGGGTGTCGGGTCTTGGGCTGAACCTCAAGCTGCGGCTCCGCCCCGGCGACGTAGAGCGCAACCTCGTCGGGGACATAGCTCAACTCATATGTGGGCCTGTCGTGGCTGAAGCGCCCCCCCTCCGCCGCCCCCCCGTCCCCCTCAACCTCCACCTTACAGATCGTGGGCGGCATGCGGGCCTCCCCAAGCGCCCTATAGTAGCTATCAGGATCAGCGTCCACTGCCTCCGCAGTCAGGAACTGGTGCAAGGCGGCGACCCAGCCTTGCCGCTTCTGCTTGAGTTCCTCTGGGGAGGGCAGATTGTCGGCTTCGGTCAGGCCCAGGCGGTCCCGCTCCCACGCCTCATAGTCCCCGAGTTCCTGATAGCTCGTCTCGCGCAAGATGCGCTCGATATCGGGCCGGCATAGGCCGCCTCCACCACTCTCAGCCGGCGCCGCCTGCATGTGCAGGTGGAGGAGGTGCAGGGCCTGGTCTCGGTCCCACTCGTCAAGCCACCGGGGATCGGTCAGGCGCTCCGCCAGCGAGCTAGTGGGGCCACCCACGACAGAGGGCTGCGAGACCACGGTCAGACCCGAAACGCCGCCCAACCACCGCCAGAGCTGAGGCGCTTGCTCGTGAGCCCCGCCGGCGTCCCTCACACGATCGGGGACGCAGCCCAGGTAGCTGAAGACGGCTTCGTCGGTGAGGGGCGACGCGGCTGCGCCACCCAGGGCCTCGATGAGGGCCTTGCCGAAGAAGCTGTGGTCCGCGCCTGGGGCGATGTACGAGCGCTGGTCCGGCTTGCACGACGTGATGATGGCTCGGTATCGGTCCTTGCCCTCGAACAGCGCATCGAAGTAGGCCTTGCCCGCCAGACCGCCCACCGCGCCCCCCGCGTGACAGGAGTTGAGGATGAACACGACTCGCGCCGGAGTGTGAGCCAGCATGTTGGCGATTGACTTGAAGGAGAGATAGGTGTCCTCATCTCCCGCACGGTAGGCTGAAAGGAGTAGATGCAGATCCGATCCCTGGTCCGCGTCCGCGAACGCGCCATGGGTGGCGACGAACACGAAAACGACCTCCCCCGTGCCCGCCAGTGCGCCTACCTCGCCAAGGGCTTCCAGCACTTGGCCCTTCGTCACTCGGTACTCTCGTCTCACACGGGGAATCTGTCGTTCCTGTGCGCTGGGGGTCTCGGGCACCGCTTGTGTGAAGAGGTGGATCCGCCGTTCGTCTGACCGCCCACCGTAATACGACTGTCCCGCCAGCAGCTCTGCCAGCCCAACGGCATCATTCACGCACGCGGTCAGGTTCCCGAAACCGCCCTCCGCCTCGCTGAAATCATCGATCCCGATGATCACGGCAAAGGCCCGTGGCGCGGCCTCGCCCAACGCCGGGTCAGCCGCGACCAGGCCAGAGAACGCGGCCGCGATGCAGAACCGGTAGCAGTGCGTCCACACCCTTGAAGTGGCGTGCAAGGTACTGGACCTCGGTCTGGCCGGGAACTCCAGGGACAACCCGCGTTGGGTCGTGCGGGGCCAAGGCTTACTCGCTGCTCGCCTCCGCGACTGCAAGATCGGCCACGTCTGTGGCGATGTGCTGGAGCATCTCTTCGGCATCTTCCTCGTCCTCGGGTTCATCACCCATGGCCGAGAGCCCCAGAAGGTCAGCCGGTGCCAACGGCAAGATGCAAGGTTCTCCACTGGCAGTGGTCCCCGTATCCCCCTGCGCGCTACCGTCACGACCCAGAGCAATCAACTCAGGAGCCACGCCATAGCGCTCCTTAAGGGAGGCGGCCCAGAGGTGCCGGAGGATCCTGTCGGAACGCTGGTCCGGGTCTCGTCTGCCGATCGCCACCAGGCGCCAGCGCTCTGGCGAGCTGACGGTCAGCTTGTCGGACCAGGTCTGCCCCGCGCTAAGCTGTTGGCTGTCCCGGTTCCTGTCTTCCGGCAGGATGCGAACATACTGGCCCCTCGGGGTGACACCGTACAGCGTGACATAGCAATCCTCGGCCGCCCTCAGCTTCACGCAGACCTGTCCGCGCGCCGACACCGTGTTCACTTGCTTGCCGGACTCGTCCGTCACTTCCAGTTCTAGCCCCAGGGAGGGGTCGTTGACGCCAAGCGAGCCGAGCCACTGATAGGCGACCAGTGTCCTCACCCGGGTGTTAAGGCCTGTCAAGAACGCGGAGTGGTCGGCAGGTGCGGCCGTGAACTTGGCCGGCACCACGACGTTCCCGGAGCTGTCCTTCTGGCTGAGCTCCGTGTCAGTGTAGTCCAGGAGATAGGCGTCGAGCTCTCCCTTCTCGTCCCGGTAAACGTCGAGCTGCAGGTCCGCGCGCTCCTCGCTGTCCACCAACTCGACGTGGGGCAGCCTGCCGAGGTCCCGCTTCAGCTCCTCCGCCTCCTCCGTTCCGAAGCCTCTCAACTTGATCAGCAGCCGCAGGACACTCTTCGCCTGAGCTACGGTGACGGCCGCGGCCTTGCTGTTAAGGCCCGCCTGGGAGAGGTACTCGGTGATACCATAGAGGGCGGGCGTCTGCGTGCAGGAATCGCCGTAGAACCGGTCGGCGACGAACCGGCTGATCCTGCTGTTCAGCCGAGCCTGCAGGCGCAGAAAGCTAAGGTCGTCATCGTAGGATAGCCCGTTGAGCTCCTGGATCATGTTGTACGTGAATACGCCCATCCAGTCGTCAACGCTGCGGTCCCACTCACGCGCCAGTTCGTCCGGCTCACATGCTGTCAAGAGCACCGCCCCGCCGCCAGCCAGGGCCACGTTTGTGAGCGCTTTGTCCACCTGGCCGATGGCTTGGCGACCGGAAGCCTCCGTTCGTACCAGGCATCTGGGCCGGATGCGGGGTCCCATCGCCTTCAGCACCGGCTCTGCGAAGCAGCAGTCGAAGATGATGATGGGGGCGGCCCTCTTGCTCCTGACTTCGCACGCCCATGTGTAGAGGTCACCAAGCCACACGTCCTGCCCGGCACTGTCGCGAAGCGCATCGTAAGGGCAGAGGGTGGGCTTCTCGACACCATTGACCACACCCAGGCTGCCGAATCCACTGAAGAAGAACAGCACCTGGTCCCCGGACCGGGCCTTGTCCCGCGCCTTGGCCAGGGCTTTCTTGATGGCTCCCTTCGTAGCTTCGGCGTTGGTCAGTACTGCAGCGGGCGCGAACCTGAACTTCTTTCGTAGGACCTCTTGCAGCTCAACAGCGTCATTCGCGCAACCGTTCAGGTCCCGCTTGATAGCATCATCTTCGAAGCGATCCACCCCCACGAAGACGGCTATGCGACTGCCGACCGCTACGGGCTTTGGCTTGACCGGCGCGGCGCAGCAAGGCGCAAGTGCGGCGAGCACCAGCACGATTCCGACAGCATACCAGGATCTCATTGTGAAGTCCCCCCTCGTGACCGTCTTGCCGGTCACCAATCGCTCGTCACCCCGGAGCAGTCGCTCAGAGATAGCATCGAGGCCGGCGGCGAACAAGCAGCGCCAGAAGTCGCACAACCCGGCGACGTAAGCGTGTCTTTTCTCCTCCGCGTCACCCAATCCCTTGTGGAAGGGCATCGCACTCCCGCGGCGCCGGCGCGATTGTCGCAGGCCGACGCTCCGTTGATGTATCCTGGAAGCAAGAACATGCCAAATCTTCCGGACCCGCGCGCCGCTGGCCGTGCGTTCGGTCCGCCACCGGGCCCGTTCAGTCCGACGTCCCGCTCTCTGCCGGGCGTTCCGTCACCGTCAGCTCGACCGCATCAATCGCCCAATCCCCCTTCGGCGGGTCGTCGCCCCTCAGCGCAGTCAGGAGATCGCTCGGGGGATTGTCGTCGGTTGTGGCGATGACGACATAGATGACCTTGCCGGCGGGCGGCGTGACGAAGGCCCGGCCCAGGACGCGCCAGGCCGTCGTTCGCGCCCACACGCCCTCCCGGCTCAACGGCAAGTTTTTCGGTGGGTATTCCTCGTATCTCTCGAAGAGCTGCACGCAGCCGTCGGCGCTGGCCCGCATGGTCAGCAGGAACTCCTGCTCGACGGGCAGCTCCGTGCCGTGCGGGGCGGAGACATTCACCCGGAAGCCGGTCCTGTGGAAGACGCCCGGCTCGGGGATCTTCAGCATCTTCGCCCACTTGCGGACGGCGTCGTCAGCGGGGGCAGGGATCGTGCCCACACGGACCGTCCGCGACGGGGCATCCCACTCGACAGGCACCTCGAGCAGGTCGGCCAGGGCCGAGGCCGGGAGCAGTAGCTGCCCGTCCTGCTGGATCGCGGGTGCGTCGAGTCGTCGGTCCCGGGGCGAAGTGGACCTGAGCCTGGCAACGGTCGCTGTGTCGCTGGCCGCCTCGAACTGGGCCGTGATCTTCCCGTCAGTCACTTCCACCGAGGAGCGCTCCTCGTTCTGCCAGCGCGCCGCCCATCCCAGCACCACCAGCGCGGAGGCGGGGACGTAGCGCACATCCTCACTCTCCATGGCGCTCAGGTTCGCCGGCGCCGGCTCGCCCGCGATCTCCAGGCCAATGGGCGCGGCCCATGCCGGGGCTGCAGCGCACCAGGCCAGGACCGTGACAGCGCACACGAGCTTCAAACCGGATGGTCTGCCGTTCATTGTCTTGCCTCGCAGATTCGGGTTTCGCCCGTGCCCCCGGGTCTCCCGACCCGCGTCGTTGGAGCCGTTCGCAGGTCGGGCCCCTGACCTCCGTCTCGCCAAAGTGGGACGGAGTCGGGGTGCCGTCCCGCGACTGCGGGGTCAGCCATCTCCAGGTCCCGAAGGGAGCCCGACTGGCCCCAGCTAGGTCAGGGCCCAGAGGCCGTCCCAGCTCCGGATGCCTCCTGTGTCACGCTCCTACTGCGATGGTCCTCGTCGGGCGACCGATCTTCGACAGTCCGTCGTGGCCTGGCAATCAGCGTTTGGTGGCCTGATCCCTTGCCTGCCGCTCAGCCCACGGGTCCCTCACACGTCCCGCCGGATCCCTATAAGGTTCGTGCTGTATGACCCCTGCAGCTTGTTGATCCTGGCTCTTCGAGGGGTGGCGTGGATGAACTGACCGCCGCCGATGTAGATGCCCGTGTGATCCGCCACGCCGGGCGCTCGCCGCCCCGAACGCGCATTTCTCGCGAAGTCGAAGTACAGACGATCGCCCGCCTGTATCTGCTCGCGAGGGACCGGCCTGCCCACCTTGTGCTGCTCCAGTGCGGTACGCGGCAGCCTGGCAGCGCCCACTTGGCGGAAACAGGTCTGGACGAAGGCGGAGCAGTCGATCCCGCGGGTCGACGTCCCGCCGAAGACATAGGGTGTGCCCAGGAAGGTCTGAGCGACCTCGAGGAGTCTCTGAACCCTGCCCGATGGTGCAACGCCGGGTGGTGGCCATATGCGGGGTTGGCCTGGCTTGGGTTGGGGTGGCTGTGGAGCCGGGATACCGGGAGCGTAGTAGACTTGAGACAGATCGATGTCCGCGTCGTCCACGCTTACCCAGGCCCACATCTTCTTGGGATCCTCTTCAGCCGTCAGCGCCGCAAACCAGTCTCCCCGGTAGGCTGCCTCGTAGACGTAGAAGGTGTCTCCCGTCTTGATATCTCGGCCCTTGGCTGACGTGTCGGGTCGCCAGCGGAGCTTGGTGTCTTTCTTGACCTCACAGCGGTAGAGTAGCTGCGCGCCGGCCATCGCTGATGAGGGCACAAACAGCGGCTGGCCCTCTTCCGGTGAGGCCTCCTCGCTCATTCCATTGGCCTTCCGCAGCGCCTTGGCGGTGGTTTCCAGCCGTTCGGCAATGCTCTCGAGCGTGTCGCCGGGCTCCACCACGTAGACCTGGTAGGTGGCCTTATCGTCCCAGAGCTTCACCTGCCCGTTCTCGAACTCGCCGTTCGCCTCCCGCAGCCCGTTGACAACATCCTTCCGGAGTTCCTCCACTAACGGGTAGGCAATGCGGTCACCCTCCTGGACCTCGTCCCAGCCGACCGTCAGCAGTAGCCCCTCGGGTAGCTCCTCCATCTCGTGCGTGTCGTTCCATTCGCACAGCAGGTACTCCGGCGTGCACCCGTAAGCCTCCGCAAGGGGTGCCAGCGATGCCGCGTAACGCTGGGCGATCTGGGCCGTGGTCCCCCCCTGAACGAGGTGGTAGCGGCGGGGGATCCCGTTGAAGTCGGCCAACTCCTCCATGGTCATGTCGAGCTTCTCGGCGATGCTGAGGAGCGTCTGACCCGCCTGAACGACGATGTCGGTGTTCACATACTTGCTGCTGAGGGCGAGTTCCGGAGCGCCAGGCGGCCGGAGCTGGATCTCCTGGCCCGGGGGCAGTTCAGCGCCCACCTGCGCCAGCAAGCCGGGAACGGGGATCCCCAGGTGTGCGGCAACGGAGGCCGGTGTATCCCCCTCCTGAACCTGGTAACTAACGAACGGGGCCTGAGCGACGCAGGAGACGCAACTCAGCGCGAGCGTCAGGAACGGCACGAGCCATGCCAGGGGCGGATGCGGCCTGTTGGCAGTCAACCGGAACATGAGAGGATGCCCCCTTCTGCCTGCTGCCCGTCAGACATGTGTTGGGCGCAGTTTGCCCATGCGAGCCGCTCAACACCGACGCCCGGCATCCCTGGCTATCTGCCACTGTTGCCCGCAAGATGCGGCTTAACCGCAGGGCTGTGTGGCCAATGGTAGCACGAGGGCCCGTCTCTGTCCACTCTCCCCGGAGAGCAAAGG